>JAFWKS010000388.1 GCA_017511325.1 Erysipelotrichaceae bacterium | reverse complement strand
GAGCCTATGGTTTCACAAAAGTATGAGCCATTCCATAACTGGCCTTTCCACAGGTTTTTGCGTAGGTCAGGATATTCCTTGAATAACGTATTACCTGAAATGCCTTTAAGATATTTTACTATCTGAGTAACGGATATCTTAGGCGGGGCAGACACAAAACAGTGAACATGGTCGCTTTCACCTACTTTACAATCTACTACAGTAAAGCCTTTCTCATTGCCTATGGATTTGAGAAGTTCATATAATCTGTCAGCAATCTCAGGCTTCAGAACCTTTCTGCGGTATTTTACGCACCATACAATATGATAATTGATATTATATACACATGTTCTTGCATGGGTATATTTATTTTCCATACATATAGTATAGCATAAAACATGTAATATACCAATAATTATGGTTATACTTTATGATACATATAGGTATTATCATACAACAAAGTAAAACGGGCTTTCATCTTTGCTACAAATAGCCGAGAATTCCCGCCCGATTTCTTGAAGCGAGTCATGGCTGATTTGTTATAATTAATCAAGTAAGGTGAGATTAGTATTAATCAAGAGTGGTGACTGATATGGATCTTGAAAACAATCAGAACAGCAATGTTAAAGAGATAGTCAAACTCATCAAAGGAATGGAGTTTGACGAGTCCTTGAAAAAGGCTCTGGAAGATTACCATGACAACGACATTGCGGATGCTCTGGCTTTTTTAAGTGTTGAAGAAAGAAAACTTCTGTATAAAGTCATCGGTCCGGAAAGGACCGGCGAAGTATTCTCTTTCGTCAAATACGATGTAGACAAATACATCAATGAGATCAATATCGATCAGGCTGCCAAGATCGTTGAGGAGATGGATACTGATGATGCCGTAGATCTGCTCGACATGATCGATGATTCTGTAGAAGATCAGATCCTGAACAAGATGGATGATTCCGTTGAGGAAGAGATCAGGATGATCCAGTCCTATGCTGACGATGAACTTGGTTCATTGATGACGACGAACTTCATCAAGCTCAGCATCTTCTATACTGTCAAACAGGCGATGCGCGAACTGATCAGGCAGTCAGAAGATAACGACAATATCGATACGCTTTATGTCGTCGACAACGATAACCGCTTTTGCGGTGTCGTCGATCTCAGACATCTGATCAAAGCCAGAGAATCCGATAAGTTCAACGAACTGGTCATCACATCCTTCCCGTTTGTCTATGACCATGAAAAGATCGCTGATTCCCTGGAAGATATAAAAGAATATTCTGAGAACTCGATCCCGGTACTGGATGAAGGCCAGCATCTGCTTGGCGTCATCACCGCTACCGATATTATCGAAACGGTCGAAGAAGAGGCGGATGATGACTACGCAAAACTAGGTGGTCTTTCTGCCAAGGAAGATCTTGATGAACCGCTCATCGAAAGTATGAAGAAACGTTTGCCATGGCTTGGCTGCCTGCTGGTTCTGGGCATTGGCGTATCGGCGGTCGTCGGCATTTTTGAAGGCGTCATTTCGGAGATTGCCATCATCGTCTGTTTCCAGTCGCTGGTACTGGACATGGCAGGAAATGTCGGAACACAATCTCTGGCCGTGACTATCAGAGTACTGATGGACGAAGAGATCTCAGCCAAGGAAAAACTGGGACTGGTCTTCAAGGAAGTAAGAGTCGGTTTCTCTAATGGCCTATTGCTTGGGCTTATATCCTTCTTTTTCATCGGGCTGTATGTGCATTTTCTGAAAGGCTATCCTTTGGGCTTCTCTTTTGCGGTCTCAGCCTGTGTAGGCATTGCTTTGCTTACAGCGATGCTGATATCGAGCCTGGTCGGAACGGTCGTACCTATCATCTTCGACAAGATGCATGTCGACCCGGCCGTTGCCTCAGGCCCATTCATTACTACGATCAATGACCTGGTAGCTGTCGTATCGTATTACGGTCTATCCTGGCTGTTGCTGCTGAAAGTGCTTAATCTATAAAAAGAAAAACGACTTCGTTATTGAAGTCGTTTTATATCTCTATCGTGGCTGTTGCGATACCGGCTTTTTCATGGCTGGCTTCAACAGTAACTTTAGCACCTTTGTCTGCCTTAATGATCCAGGTCAGTTTCTTTCTGGCTTTGGCGTTTTCTTCAGTTGTGATGTTGCCATAGAAGTAGACACCAGTCTGCGTTTTGGAATAGCCAGACAGTTCATCGATCTTTGTTTCCTTGAGACCGTTTATGATCTGACATCCTTCGATCTTAACGATGACAGGTTTAGCCGCTTTGATGTTTACGGCAGCCTGAGTAAGCGTCGTGGAAAGATAACCGAGATTGCCGATCGTGGCAGTTATCTTATAAAGTTCTTCAGAAAGCTTTTCTTTTTGGACATCTTCGATCTGCAGCCTTGGCAGGGTCTTAAGGAAGCGGATATTGAACCTGGTATTGGCTTCCAGCTCGTTTATCAGCAGATTCTCCGGCGGATTCTGATGAGTGAACTTATAGTTGAATCCCCCGATCTCCACTTTACCGAAATATGGATGATCGTATTCTTTGAAACTGCTGTAATACTGCGGAGCATTTTCTTTTGTCCACTTCAGGATAGCGGCAAATCTCTTAAGTTCCTTTTCCGCATCTTCGCTTTTCTTGTTTTCCCAGTCAAATGGCATG
>JAFWKS010000387.1 GCA_017511325.1 Erysipelotrichaceae bacterium | reverse complement strand
GGTTCAGCTCCAGCCGGTTCAGTAGCTGTGGAAGATTTTGAAAAGAAGCCTTACGCAACTGTTGAATCATGGGCAAAATCAAAGAAGATAAATATAAACAAAGTCGAACAGTATTCGGACAAGATCGACAAGGATTATGTCATTTCACAGTCTGTTTCTGCCGGAAGGACTATTAAAGAAGGAGAAACGCTGACTGTTGTCGTATCTTTAGGCAAGGCTGTCAATATGCCTGATATCATCGGCTGGAAGAGGACTGAAGTAAGACAGTGGTGTTCAAAGAACGGAATCCCTCTTGATGATTCTGAAGAAGACTACGCAACATCTACAGGCCTGTGCATCAAACAGTCGATTGCGGCAGGAACATTGGTCAAGGAAGGCGATTATCTAACGGTAATCATTTCCAAAGGAAATCCGAAGATTCCAGATTTTACAGGAGAAACATTTGATGAATTAAGAGAATGGGTAAATCAGGCCAACATTGAAAGTGCCAATTTGACTCTTAATAATCCGACATACAAAATTTCAGATACATATGAATCAGGAAAAATAATCAGTCACACTAAATCTGTTGCAGTAGGTGGAACAATTGATGTAACCATTTCAGAAGGAAGAAATATCCTTTTAGAAAACAAAACTATTGAAGGCAAAGAAATATCGTGGGACGAGTTAAGCATCTCTGGTAAATATTCAGAAGATGAAGCAAGGAAACTGTGCTCAGAAAACAGTTTGACCTGCAATGTCACTTATATAGCTGATTCAAGTATGAATAACGGAATGGTTAAGTCTGCCGAAAGAAGTGATGGTCTGCAGATAAAGACTGGTACCTACTGTCCTCAGAGTACCATCATCAATATCACTGTTGTAGATAATCCTGCACCGCCAGAAGAAGGATAATAATGAATTTTATAAATCGTGCATTTAAAAACGTTACCAGAAAGATGTCTAAGTCGATACTGCTGACTTTGACATTTTTCTTGATTGGCAATCTCGTCATCATCGGCCTCGGCGTTTCCAATGCTTCAAATAGTGCCAAGATACTGACCAGAAAGAAGATGAGAGCGGTAGTTACATATGCCTTAGACTACAACAAGATCTGGCAGTACATGGATTCGATCGAAGACGAAGATGAAAGAGAAGAATTCTATCAAAACTATCCGCGTATCACTTTGGGAGAAGCGGAAGAATTTCTGAATGATACCAGAGTCAAGACGGCCAATGCGGTATCGACTGTCATGTGGTATAGAGATCACAAAAATTCCTTTGATTTCGTGCATCTGAACAATCAGGCCGAGGAAAGCTACAGCGACGAGGGGAACTGCTGGATCGACGATGATGGGCAAGAAAGATGTTTCAAAAATCCCGCTTTTCTGATCAAATCAAACATGTTTTCCAATATGATCGAATTTGAAGATGGTGAGTATACCATTGTTGACGGAAGATTCTATAACGACAATGAGATAAACAACGGTGATCTGGTTTGTGTCATTTCAGAAAACCTGGCAGAGTATAACGGAGTAAATGTCGGAGATGATATCGTCTTGAGCTTTGAGGGATCATCATTCGGTTCCTTAAAAATGTCGGATGAAGAAAAGGAAGCTGTTTTTGAAGTCATCGGCATCTTTTCTCATAATCATCCGATCACTCCTGATTCATCAAATTTCAACTATTGTGCACCATATGAGAATCCTGACAACATGATCTTCATGCCTTCGACTTCGACATATATGGCGAGCCTGGCATACAATCAGAAGATCTTTGATTATAACAGGGAGATGAATCCGGAAGATGAAACATTCGATGAAGAGAAGCGTCCATCGGAAGAGAATATGATGGACAATACCTACATAGAGAATGTAACTCTGCTGTTAAGTGATCCGCTTGATGTCGAGAAGTTCGTGGATGACTACAAGAACTCGCTTTCACAGTTCACTTCTCTTGATGCGAACAACGAGGAATTCAAAAAACTGGCTAAGCCTTTGGATACACTAAGCATGTATGCCAACTTTATCGTTTCTCTGGTCGTGATCAATGCGGTCGTCATCATCTCCTTAGTAACGGCTCTAACTTTAAAGACCAGAGAATATGAAATAGGCGTCCTTCTTTCGATCGGTGCTTCAAAAATCAAAGTAATTGCTCAGTTCTTTATTGAACTGGCGATCGTAGCGATTTTCGGTTTCACCCTCTCAGTTGTATCGGGTTCCCTTATCGCCAAGAAGATAGGCTACAAGGTCCTTGAATATCAGATCGCAAGCAGCGATATCGAAGAAGAAGAGAGCGGTTTTGATTATTACGGAGACTTCGATCCATGGAGCAACAATTACGCTACCGAGATCACATTGGATGACCTGGTCGGCGAATACGAAGTCACTGTTTCGCCTTTGATCATTGCCGAGATCTACATATTGGGCTTGGGGATCGTGTTTATATCAGTCATCATTCCTTCGTTCATGATCATGCGCTACAACCCGAAGAAGATCCTGATGAACACCAACTAGGAGGATTCATGGCTGAGATATTAAGATTAGAAAACATCAATTATTCATATATCGATGGCGGATATGAAAGACAGATCCTCAAGGATCTTTCCTATTCGTTTGACGAAGGAAAATTCTACACTGTTTTAGGACCTTCCGGTTCAGGAAAGACGACCTTGCTGTCGATCATCGCCGGACTTGATACTGCCAAAAGCGGCGAGATCTATTTCAATGGCCAGAACGTCAAGGAGCTGGGATTGTACCGCTACAGAAGGAATGCGATCTCGATCGTCTTCCAGGCTTACAATCTGATCTCCTATCTGACGGCTGTTGAAAATGTTCTGCTGGCCATGTCAGAGACCGACAACAAGCTTCCTGCCGATCGAAAGAATGTTGCCTACAATCTGCTTGCAAGATTCGGTATCGTCCGCAGTAAAGCTGATCGTATGGTCAACCAGCTTTCCGGCGGCGAACAGCAGCGTGTTGCGATCGCAAGATCATTGGCATCCAATGTCAATTTGATCTTTGCGGATGAGCCTACAGGAAACCTGGATACGGCAACAGAAAAAGAGATCATCGGCATCTTCAAGGAGCTATCTCACGATTTCGGAAAAACGATCATCGTCGTTACCCACTCCGATACTGTTTCCAAGATGTCCGATCAAAGAGTATTGCTCAGAGACGGCAAACTTCATACATTATAGAAAAAGAAAAGCCCGCATTGATCTGCGGGCTTCATAATTGATTTGGAATCTGTTTAATTATTCTTCAGGTTTTTCTTCAGCCTTAGCTTCTTCTTTTTCAAGGATCTCATCAGTCTTTAAGACTTTCTTCAATCCATCGACACCCTTTTCAGCAAGATTGACTGTCGTGATCTTTGCCTTGTCGATAGCTTCCTTGACTTCCGGTCTGTTCAATACTTCATTGATCTTTGCAGAAAGATCAGCCAGAAGATCAGTTGCCTTCTTGAAAGCATCGGTCTCTTTAACCTTGTCGAATTCGCTCATGATGTCAGAAGAGAGCTTTTCGAAAGTATCGTTCTTTTCAACTTTCTGAGTCAGTTCAGCAACTTTTTCCTTTGTGAATTCAACTGCTTCCATTGATTTTGCTTTTACTTTATCAAGGAACTCATCTACTTTTTCATCTTCCTGAACTTCAGTGATGATAGCTTTGATTTTT
>JAFWKS010000386.1 GCA_017511325.1 Erysipelotrichaceae bacterium | reverse complement strand
TGAATATAATTCCCAGAAATCCTTACATCAATATTCACAAACAATATCTGGGAAGCAACCGTACAATAGACGTTCTTTTTAATACAAAAATGGAGCCTGTTTCTGTATCTGCATATACAGATGAGGAACATAAACCGGATCTTCAATTCTGCTATGAAGCCTTGCCTCTTCCTTTTAAAGAAGGTGACATAGTTAAAGATGCTGCTCTTGATGAAACCGATGAGACAAATCATCCCATAATTATTATTGACAAGAATTATGAAGCAATAATTTCAGGGAAAGGACACGGGAAAATTGATGGAAGATATGACTTAGAAGCAATTCGAGGTTAGGTTCTTTTTTAGCTTCAAATTATTATGAAAAATAATTTTTTATAAAAGTGCAGGATTGATATTATTAGAGATCATAAGAGATTATGAAAAAAAGTATATGTAACCCAATAAAATAGTGGGTTATATCCTACAAATGAACAGAGAGTTATGTTCGCCAAGACCTTCGGGTGTTGCCGTAAGGTCTATAATCTCATGCTTTCTGATAAGATTGAAAGCTATAAATCTACAGGCAAGTTTGCTTCTGTAACACCTGCTAAGTATAAAAAGGATTATCCATTTCTCAAAGAAGTGGACAGTCTTGCTCTTGCCAACAAGCAGTTAGATCTGGAGGAAGCTTTCCGCAGCTGTTTTAGTAAATCCCGTAAAAAGAATAACAGATTCCCTAAATATAAAACATCAAAGCACAGTCGCAAGTCTTACACCACCAATAATCAGAAAGGCACAGTATCTATCTTAGGTGACAGATGCATTAAGCTGCCTAAAATAGGCAAGGTGAAGGCTGTCATCCACCGCAAACCTGATAATGATTGGAAAATAAAGTCAGCTACTGTATCGCAGGAATCAGACGGTAAATACTATATATCTGTACTTTTTGAGTATGATGACCCTGTAAATACTTACGTGGCAGATATGACCAATGCCATCGGTCTTGATTATGCTTCTGATGGCCTATACGTAGACAATAAAGGCAACAAGGGAAGCAATCACAGATACTATCGTGAGAGCCATGATAAACTTGCCAGAGCACAAAGAAGATTATCACGAAAAATCGGTTCCAGTAAAAACGAAACAAAATCCAATAACTATATAAAGCAGCTTCTTAAGGTAAACAGGATACACAAACACATAGCCAATCAGAGACTGGATAACCTGCACAAGAAATCTACTGAGATAGCCAATCAGTATGATGTCGTGTGCGTAGAATCCCTGAATATGTCTTCATTGTCCAATAAAGGCTTCGGTAACGGTAAGGCAACCTTGGATAACGGATATGGCATATTCCTGTCTATGCTTGAATATAAGCTGTCTGACAGGAATAAGTATCTTGTAAAAGCTGATGAGTGGTTTCCATCATCACAGATATGCCATTGCTGCGGGGCGTTGCATCCTGAGATGAAAGACCTTGCTGTTCGCACAATGAAATGTGAATGTGGTCTTGTCATGAGCCGTGATCAGAATGCCGCTATCAACATACTGAACGAAGGATTGCGCATACTGAAAGAATCTGTTGCATCAGCCTAAAACCAAATATACAGTAGGGATGGAATAGCCCAAACTCATACGCCTGTGGACATTGTGTAAGACGCTGAGTTACGTATCATCGTAGCCAGTGCAGTGGTGGCTGAAGCAGGAAGCTCGGTTACTTGTAGCCGAGTAGTTCACTTTTCCAATCAAAAAGACAGAGAACTGTCTCTGTCTTAAGTTTGATGATTTCTTTTTTATCTTATGGCTGTTTGCCGATATAAGCCAGGATACCGCCATCGACGTAAAGGATATGACCGTTTACGAAGTTGGATGCATCAGAAGCCAGGAAGACAGCCGGACCCATCAGGTCTTCTACATCGCCCCATCTTTCAGCAGGAGTCTTGGAAACGATGAACTGATCAAACGGATGTCTTGAACCATCAGCCTGCGGTTCTCTTAATGGAGCAGTCTGCTTTGTAGCGATATAGCCCGGACCGATACCGTTGCACTGAATGTTGGCGTGACCGTATTCTGAACAGATGTTCCTTGTCAGCATCTTTAATCCGCCTTTTGCGGCAGCATAAGCTGAAACTGTTTCTCTTCCAAGTTCAGACATCATTGAACAGATGTTGATGATCTTGCCATGACCTTTCCTGATCATGGAAGGAAGAACAGCTTTTGAACAGATGAATGCTGAATTGAGGTCTGTATCGATGATCTTGCGGAAATCTTCTACATCCATTTCGATCATCGGAACACGCTTGATGATAGCCGCATTGTTGACAAGGATGTCGATCACACCGATCTCTTTTTCAACAGTTGCGACCAGTTCCTGTACGGCCTTTTCATCAGTTACGTCACATACGTAGCCTATCGCATCTACGCCGTTTTCTTTATATCTGGCAACTGCGGCATCGTTCTTTTCCTGAGAACGGCCATTGAAGACGATCTTAGCTCCCGCCTTGGCTAGACCGCAGGCGATCGCAAAGCCGATACCGTCACTGGCTCCGGTAACTAAAGCTACCTTGCCGTCAAGACGGAAATCATTCATATCGAACTGTGCCATATTTTACCTCTGTACTCTTCCTGAAGCATCGCCACCGGCCAAAGCCTTGACTTCTGCTTCGCTGACGAGGTTGAAGTCAGTCGGGATCGTATGCTTGAGAGCACTTGCAGCAACAGCGAATTCCAGAGCATCACCCTGGTTGTCCATTGTCAGTAAACCATGGATGATACCGCCGGAGAATGAGTCACCGCCACCGACTCTGTCGATGATCGGGAAGATATCGTAGTGCTTTGACTCATAGAATTCCTTGCCGTTATAGATAAGAGCTTTCCAGCCGTTATGTGTTGCGCTGTAGGATTCTCTTAAGGTTGAGATGACATATTTGAAGTCGAATTCTTCAGCCATCTGCTTGAAGATCTCCTTGTATCCTTCAGCATCTGTCTGGCCTGCTTCAACATTTGATTTAGGCTTGAAGCCTAAGCAGAGTTCAGCATCTTCTTCGTTGCCGATGCAGACATCAACATATTTCATTAAAGGTCTCATGATAGAGATAGCCTTTTCTGAAGACCAGAGTTTCTTACGGAAGTTGAGGTCTACTGAAACTGTTGCGCCAGCTTTCTTGGCAGCGATCAGAGCCAGTTCAAGGTTTTTGGCTGACTGATCGGAAATAGCCGGAGTGATGCCTGACCAGTGGAACCAGTCAGCGCCTTCGAAAATCTTGTCGAAATCAAAATCTTCAGGCGTAGCTTCAGCGATCGAAGAGTTGGCTCTGTCGTAGATGACCTTTGAAGGTCTCATGCTTGCGCCGGTCTCGAGATAGTAGATACCCAATCTGTCTCCGCCTCTGGCGACATATTCAGTATGAACGCCATATCTTCTCAAGGCGTTTACTGCGCACTGTCCGATCTCGTGAGCAGGAACTTTTGAAACAAAGTATGCTTCATGTCCATAATTAGCCAGTGAGACAGCAACGTTAGCTTCGCCGCCGCCATAACATGCATCGAAATTATCGACCTGAACGAAACGGGTGTTTCCCGGAGTAGATAATCTGAGCATGATCTCGCCCATTGTTACAACTTTCATTTTATTTTCCCCCTTTGATTATTTAACCAGATGGATTGCGAATCCACCGATCTCATCTGCGAAATAGATAAACTTCAGATTGCCTTTATCATCATAGTCAGCTGAAGATTCATCAAATTTATAGCCTAATGATTCATAGTAGCGTTTTGCACGATCGACATTGTTGGTCTGAACACCGATGTGGCCATGAGTGCCTTTCTTCTTGGCTTCAGACATGACTTCTACGAGTTCTGAACCAAACCAGCCTTTGGAAGTCTCTCTGACATTGCCGCCGAAGAAATCTGCGAACTGTTTAGCCAGAGCTGCACCATTGCCGTTTTCTTCATTGACACCGATATGTTTGATCCTGATGCCCAGCAT
>JAFWKS010000385.1 GCA_017511325.1 Erysipelotrichaceae bacterium | reverse complement strand
GCAGAAAATCAGGATAAGGTATAATATGATCGAAGACACTGATAAAAAAGACAATAATGTTATGGCCAGGATCGTTGATTCGGTATTAGAAGTAATGCCTGAAGATTTTGTCATAAAAGAAATAATAATAACCACAAAGCGGAGGTGACAGACATGTTATATACGATCGAAGATGAGCCTAGAATGATGGCTATACATGAGAAGGCAATTAGAAACGAAGCGATTGAAAAAGCGCGCGTCGAATATAAAAAAAAGAATGGCTCAAGCTCTTATTAAGATAGGCTTTCCTGAAAAAGAAGCTGAGCTGATGACTAAAGAAGTTTTTAACAAGGCAATTGAGGAACAGCAAGAACAAAACGAAGAAGCAAGAAATACATTGTTTTCTATCGAAGACGAACCCGGGATGATGGCCATACATGAAGAAGCATTAAGAAACGAAGGTTATGAAAAAGGAAAAACCGAAACAAGAAAAGAAGACCTTGATGCTTTTATAGAAATCTTGATGGAAAGCGGCCTGGCTAAAGAAGAGGCAATCAGAAAAGTTGAGGAAAAGTTTAGAGAATAATCAGAAAATGAAAAAGGTATTTATCCATCTGTCAGTCTGTATATTGATGTTCACCTGTTTTTCTTATGCTTTGTTAAAAGAGAAAAAAGAAGATCGTGAACACGATCATCTGTTTCATGTGCACAGGATATCAGCGGATTTTCTGACTGTCTGTCCTTATTGCGGGGAACCATTGATCATCAACACGACTGCAACCTGTGAAGATGGCGGCGATTATTTTGTGCGCTGTCCTAACGGTGATTATGCCGATAGAGGAGCGACAGGACCGCTGGGTCACGACTACGAAGCTCACATAGAAAAAGAGGCAACATGTACAGAGGCGGGAATAAGACGTTATGTATGCAAGAGAGCCGACTGTGGCGATTCATATGAGGAAAAGATAGAACCGCTTGGCCATAACTATCTGTACAAGATCACAAAGGAAGCCACATGTACAGAAGAAGGCATCCGTACCTATACCTGCACCAGATGTTTTGATAAATACACCAAACCGATCGAAGCTTTAGGCCATGATATTGAATATGAAGAAGTGGCTGCGACATGTACGAAAGAAGGCTACAAGAAAGGTGTATGCAAAAGATGTGATAAAAAGACACTAAAAGTCTATCCTGCCTTAGGCCACACTTTTGATGAAATAAAGGTTATCAAGGAAGCTACCTGTACAGAAAACGGCATAAAGGAAGCGATATGTTTGGTATGCGGCGAATCTTTCAAAGAAGGCATCCCGGCCCTTGGTCATAAATTTCCTGATGAATGGAATATAGAAAAAGAGGCGGGCTTCTTTGAAGAAGGTCTTGAAACCAAGACCTGCAGTGTATGCAAAGAAAAGATAAGTCAGATCATCCCGAGGAAAGATCCGACTATACTTATGATCGGTGCCTCTGCTGCGGTGCTGGCTGGAAGTGTTTTAGCCTATATCAAGTTAAAGAAGAAACCGACCAAGAATTCAAAGAAACAGGAAGAGATCGAAGACAAAAATCAGCTTAAACCGGAGTTTGAAGACAAGAGCATCCTTGTGAGCAGTCCAAACGAAGAACTCATACTCAATCTCAAGGGCAAGAAGTTCCTGGAAGTAAGTACCTGCGAATTTGAGGAGATCAAAGATAACGCCATTGAGAATGAGTCTGATCTTGTCATCTGCGAAGTAAGCAACAAGAAAGAATACGATGCGATCATGAAGCTCAAGGAAGAAGAATTGAGTGAGTTTTCATTGGGCCTTATCATAACTAAAAAGCTGATCAAGAAAAACGAAAAAGCCCTTAAGATGCTTAAGGAAGAAAAGAAGATCGTTGATTATGTGACGCCTGATACCGATGTCGATATAATGCAGGTAAAGCTGGTTTTGCCGATACTAAAACCGAAGATGAATTCCGATGAAACACTAGGCAATATAGGCATGGTCGCAGATGCTTTGGGCATACCGTATGTTTCCAGGATTATCGACGTCTATGTGACCGGAAGAGATCTTAAGACGACGCTTGAAGAGGAAGAGAAAGGCATAAGCGAGACTGCTACAATCATAGGTGACATCGCTTCGATCCTGGGTTTTGATGAAGTTGCCAGTGTTGCGGGCCTGGTCGATGATATCGATTCGATCAAAGCAGCCATGGATAAAGAAAGCGGCGTTTATGAAAAAAGCGCCGGTATTGAAGGCGCTAAAGACATCGTTGATGTCGTATCGGGAATAGTAAACAAAGACTGATCATTCGTTGATCGGGACAAAGCCGCATTGTTTCATAACGAATTCTTTAAGGCTGTTAAAGAAGCCGTTTCCGTCAGAGTTGTCGATCCTGCCGCTGAAAAGTACGACAGGCAGGAAGATCAGCTCTTTTTTATTTGGGGCTGTGAGGTCACCGATCGTAAACATCACTTTCAAAGGTATCCTGCCTGGATCCGCAAACGATCCGCCGTATTCCTTGACCTTGGCTACTCTTGTGGTCTTGACCATATCAAGGACTTTTGAGCCGACCATGATACGGAAAGAATAGGCCAGATCGTTGATGTCGGCTTTATCATCCTGTTTGTCGAAGCATCTGAGAAATCTTTGAAGCAGAAGTTCGATCTCATTGAAATCCACTTTCCAGGAATTGGAACGGCGGTTCATCATTTCCAGAAGTTCGACATATTCATACCAGGCTTCCTTGTTTCTGATCTCGTTAATCTTGGCAAGATCCCATCTATCAAGATAGATATTCGATCCGATGGCTTCGATCTCATCGAGGATCTCGCAATTGCTGAAGAATTCTGAGAAGGCATACTCAAGCTCCTCGATGCTGACTTCCTTCTGGCCCATATCAAGATATAGAGTGTGCAGGTAGTAGTTTTCCGGTGCCACATCATCAGGAAGCAGAGCATCACATTGAAGGGTGTTAGGGAAGATCGAGTTGTAGTAGATATCGATCAGCCTTTTAAGTTCGTGATGGAAAGGCTTGCCCTGATCATAGAGACATTTGAAGACCGGATCGCGTCCTTCAGCGTCAGCGCCCTTTACAACATAGTTCTTATAGAAGACCGTGCGTGAATAATCATCGACCTTGTCCTGAGCCTGGGTGCCGTTCATATGGGTCTGACAGAATGACTGCATGGATATCGTCTTTAATGTGACCAGGAAGTTGTTGAGCCTTGATTCATCAACTCTCATAGCCTGAGCTAAAAGGATGTTGTTTTCATGATCCATGGCGAGATTTGAACAGAACCTCAGGAAGGCTTTGGAATGAAGATCAGAAGCTGTTGCCCAGTTTTCCCTGATACAGTAGACCGATACTTCTGAACATAGCTTGTTCCAGGCCTCATAGATCTCCTTGTAAGGGGAATATTGAGAATAATGATGTATGAACGGGGTGGTTTGCGAATCGTTTAGTAAAACGACAATACTGCCGTTAGCCAGCAGTTTCTTGAGGGCTTCGAGGTCTTCGCTCTCATTGATGATCAACTCTGTAAAATACGGTTCATACAGGAAGGTATTCAGCTTGATGACGACCTGCTTATAGTGAAAGAAAGAGAAGTCAAAGTTTCTTTTCTTGAAGCTTTTTATGTATTCCTGAACACTGGCGGCACTGAAGCCGTCTTTTTCAAAATCGATGTGCAGCTGACTGCTGCTGTCATAGAAGATCTCAGGCAGCCATTGATTGTCCAAGGCAAACGGATAGATACAGGAAGGGGCAAGATCGGCTGCATAGACTTTGTAGTAGATGTTGTTGCCAAGGTTGTCAAAGGTCTTTTCCGGTTGGGAGTTCTGGTTGATGAAACCTTCATCCATAGTCTCGCTGCTCAAGACGAGATTTCCTTCTTCGATACCTTTTCCTCTGATCGCAGAAAGAAGGCTCTTCATCGATTCGATCGTCACCTCGCCGTAGGCGCTGAGTTCGATGTACTGATAATGCAGAAGATAGTCCTTTATGGCTTTGACGCTTTCTTCATCCTTGAACCAAGAAGGATGGATCTGTCCGACGACCACAAAGAAGACGCGGCATTTCTCCATGCCTTCTTCAGCCATGCGTTTTAAGGAGATGTTTATTTCCTTTAATACCTCAGGTCTTCTCAACGAAGAAGAAGAGAGGATCGCTACGACGACATCAGCTGATCTTAGTGCCACTTCGATATCACTGGCCCAGGCATCGCCTAAGGACAGGTTCTTGGAATCGATCCAGACATCACAGCCGTGTCTTGCCAGATAGCGGGCTATGCCGTGGGCGCACGACCCGTCCTAATGGGAATAACTGATAAATACTTTCTCTGCCATATGTAGATCTCCTCGTATAAATTGAAGTATATTTATTCGCTCACTTTTATTATAGTGTAACAGGCGCTTTACTTTGAGATAATGAGCTAAACAAAAATGATATTATTAATATATAAACGAAGGAATGGCCATGCAATTTCAGAAAGTAATCAGCCGTAAAGAGATGATCAACTGCATGCTTTGCCACGAAGCACCATGCACCGCTACCTGTGGAAGACTCAAGACAGGTGATCTTTTAAGATCGATATGGTTTGAAAATGAAAAGGTCGCGGCAGCTTCCTTACCTGAAGTAAACCCGTGCACAAATTGTGACGCGCCTTGTGAAAAGAACTGTCTAAATGCTCCTAAGGTAGAGATCAAAAAGATCATCAACAGACTTTACGATGAAGTTAAACCGGAACTAGAAGTTCCGCTTTCAGAAAACGAAAGTAAATTGCGAACCGATATCTGCGGTGTTGCTTTGGAAAATCCGTTCTTATTGTCGAGTTCGGTCGTTGCGAGCACTTATGATATGTGTGCCAGAGCCTTTGAAGCAGGTTTTGCCGGGGCATCCTTCAAGACGATCTGCTCCCTGGATATACATGAAGCTTCGCCGCGCTTCTCAGCTATAACCGGTGATGGAGGAACGATTGTTGGTTTCAAAAACATCGAACAGCTCTCTGATCACAGCGTTGCGGAAAACATGGAGATCTTCCGCAAACTCAAGGAGAATTATCCGACCAAAGTCATAATCGCTTCGATCATGGGCAAAAACGACGAAGAATGGGGAACACTGGCCAAACTGTGCGAAGAGAACGGCGCAGATGTCATAGAACTCAATTTCTCCTGCCCGAACATGATGGAAGGTGGACTTGGTTCAGATATCGGTCAGCATCCCGAACTGGTTGAAAAATACACGAGGATCGCCAAGAAGGCCTGTGACATCCCTGTTTTAGCCAAACTGACACCGAATGTTGCCTATATGTCTCCGGCAGCTGTTGCAGCCATCAGAGGCGGAGCGGACGGTGTAGCTGCGATCAATACGATCAAGAGCGTCGTTGGTGTAAATCTTCATACGTATATCACATCGCCAGCCGTTCATGGAATGAGTGCCGTCGGCGGCTACAGCGGCAACGCTGTAAAGCCGATCGCCTTAAGATTTATTTCCGAGATAGGAAAAAACCCTGCCCTTAAAGGCAGACACATCAGTGCAATGGGCGGGATCGAAAACTGGTCGGATGCGGCAGAATTCCTGCTGATGGGGGCCGACAGCCTGCAGCTGACTACTGCAGTCATGCAGTACGGCTACAGGATCATAGATGATCTGAAGTCGGGACTGCTCTACTATCTGGATGAAAAAGGTTTTAGAAGCGTCAAGGATATAAAAGGTCTGGCTCTTGATTATATAAGCGAGACGACCGACATCATTGAAAGAGACACGGTAATATATCCGAAATTCGAGCACGACAAATGCAAGGGATGCGGAAGATGCATGATCTCGTGCAATGACGGAGGCCATCAGGCTATAAGACTGAATGAGGAAAGACTGCCTGTCTTGAATGGAAAAAAATGTGTAGGCTGTCACTTATGCATCCTGGTATGTCCTAACAAGGCGATCATCCCGGGAAGGAAAAGAGTTCCAAAAATAAAGTAAAAACATATCCGACGGATATGTTTTTGTTAGCTTAAAACAGTAATTATCTTCTTTCCTTGAAGAATTCATCTGCATATTGTGGATATGTGGTGAGATCGAATATCTCCTTGCTGTGATTTCTGGCGTGCATGTCTGCGATATGCCCGTGCAGCCAGACGGCATCGATGGTCGCCTGATACGGATCATCATACAAGGCGCACATGCCGGCGATCATTCCGGTCAGGATATCGCCGCTGCCCGCTCTTGCCAGAGCTTCGTTGCCCGTATCGTTTTCAAACATCTTGGCGCCGCCTGATACCACCATCGTGTGAGGACCCTTCAGGACCAGGGTGACGTTATATTGCAAGGCAAAGTGTCTGGCGATGCTTTCTTTATCCTTGAGGATGCTTTCTTTTCTAAGGCCTGTCATCCTTGAGAATTCACCAAGATGCGGAGTCAGGATCAGATTGTCATTCAAGGAGTAAAGCGATTCATCTTCGCTTAAAAGATCCAAAGCATACGCATCGGCAATGATCGGTCCATGGAAATATTTCAGGATATGCACGAAATAGTCTCTGGCGTGAGGATTGCTGTTGAGACCTGAGCCGATGGCGATTGCATCGACTTTTGAATAAAGATTCAGATGATCGATGAAATTGGGATCTTTCAGATCATCCACGTGGTACACGGCACAGATCTGATTTGAAGCAACGATGGGATAGATATCTTCTTCGACCAGGGCGTGGATATAACCGCTGCCGACACTGTTGGCTCCGATGATATTCAATATTGCAGAACCCGCCATCCCTTTGGAACCTGAGACCAGCAGCAGGTGACCGTTGTCATATTTGTTTGAATCGGACTTCCTTAGAGGGTAGTGCGAGAAGAATTCTTTTTTGATCATAGTTTTATTTTAATATAATTAGGATAGATGTTTGTTGTAAAATTAAGAATATAACACGGAGATGAACAATGAGCGAAACCATTTTTAGAGAGAAAAGCTTAGACAGGATATCTTCGCCTGAACAGCTTGATGATTATCTTAAGGTCAGTACCCCAAGTCTTTGGATCGTTCTGGCTGCAGTTATCGCCATGCTGGTAGGTATAGTCGTCTGGGCAAATGTTGACTATCTGGAGACTACGATCAACGCAGCAGGTACCGTTAAAGAAGGTACTGTTGAGATCGTTTTGACCGGCAAAGATGCACAGACGATCAAGGAAGGCATGAGTGTCAGGATCAGCAATCTTGAAGCTGATGTTGAATACGTTCAGTATGATGATCTTGGCCGTGCGATCGCCATCTGTTATGCAAAGATCCCTGATGGTAACTACAAAGTTGAGATCGTTACCGAGAGGATCCATCCGATAAGCTTCCTGTTTAAATAATTTATGAAAGATAAAATAAAAAAACCTGTTACTAACAAAGTCGCAAAAGTTCCGATGATCATGCAGATGGAAGCACTGGAGTGTGGTGCGGCTTGTTTAACAATGGTTATGGCGTACTACAACAAGTGGATCCCGCTTGAGCAGGTACGTTATGATTGCGGTGTCTCCCGTGACGGTTCCAATGCCAAAAACGTTCTTCTGGCCGCCAGAAACTACGGTTTTGAAGCCAGGGGCTATCGTTTTGAACCGGAGTCTTTAAAGAAAGAGGGCGAGTTCCCTTGCATAATCCACTGGAATTTCAACCACTTTGTCGTCCTGGATGGTTTCAAAGGCAACAAAGCTGTTTTAAATGACCCGGCCAGAGGTGAAGTTTCCGTCACGATGAAGGAATTCGATGAATCTTTCACCGGCATCGTTCTGATGATCGAACCGGGTGAGAATTTCGTACCTAGCGGCAAACCTAAGAGCATCCTCGAATTCGTCAAGAAGCGTCTCAAGGGCACCGGTCCGTTGATCGCTTTTGTCGCTATCACCACGATCATCTCCTATCTGTTTGGGATCATCAACCCGATCATGTCTCAGGTCTTCATGGACAGACTTTTGACCGGTGTCAATAAAGAATGGCTTGGACCTTTCATCGGCCTCATGTCGATATTGGCATTCCTGCAGATAATCGTTCAGGCGGTCAGCGTCGTCTACTCTTTGAAGATCAACGGAAAACTTTCGATTGTCGGCTCAACCTCCTACATGTGGAAGCTGATGAAGATGCCGATGGAATTCTTCTCACAGAGGATGGTCGGCGATATCTTGCAAAGAGAGAGCACCAACGCAACCTTGGCTGCATCTTTAGTCGATACGATCGCACCTTTAGCTTTGAATGCGATCATGATGCTGTTCTATCTGTTCATCATGATCAGATATTCAGTAGTCATGACCTGCTTTGGTATCGCTTCGGTTTTATTCAACCTCTTGATGTCAAGATACATTTCAAAGAAGAGGATCAACTTCTCAAGAGTTCAGATGAGAGATTCGGGCAAGCTCGTATCTACAACCATGAACGGTGTCGCCATGATCGAAACGATCAAGTCATCCGGTGCGGAGAATGGCTACTTTGAAAGATGGGCTGGCTATCAGGCTTCCCTGAATTCCGCAAACGTCAAATATTCCAGGACGAACATCTATCTCGGATTGATACCGGGATTCGTATCTTCGGTCGTTTCATATATGGTCACGTTCCTGGGCATCTATTATGCAATGTTTGGCAACTTCACTTTAGGTACCATCATGACCTTCCAGAACTATTTAAGTTCATTTCTTTCACCAGCTATGTCTTTGATCGGCGCAAGCCAGACGATTCAGGAGACCAGGACGGAGATGGAAAGAGTTGAAGATGTCATGAACTATCCAGACGATCCATATTTCAACGATGTTCCTTACAGCAATGAGATCGACTACGCCAAGCTTAAAGGCAATGTTGAATTGAAAAACGTCACCTTTGGCTATTCGCGACTTGCTCCACCGCTTATCGAAGATTTCAATATGAAACTTGAAGCCGGGCACAGTGTCGCTTTTGTCGGTGCTTCAGGATGCGGTAAATCGACACTTTCAAAACTGATCTCCGGACTGCAGGTCCCATGGTCAGGTGAGATACTCTTTGACGGCAAACCGATCAAGGATATCGACAGAAGCGTCTTCACCGGTTCTTTGGCGGTCGTTGACCAGGATATCATCCTGTTTGAAGACACCATCGCCAACAACATCAAGATGTGGGACAACTCCATCGAAGATTTTGAAATGATCCTGGCTGCCAGAGATGCTTCGATCCATGAAGATATCATGCAAAGAGAAAACGGCTATCAGTACAAGCTTACTGAAGGCGGAAAAGATCTAAGCGGCGGCCAGAGACAGCGTCTTGAGATCGCCAGAGTTCTGGCTCAGGATCCTTCGATCATCATCCTTGATGAAGCGACGAGCGCTCTTGATGCCAAGACGGAATACGATGTCGTCAGAGCGATCAAAGACCGCGGCATCACCTGTATCGTCGTTGCACACAGACTTTCAACGATCAGAGACTGTGACGAGATCATCGTCTTAAACAAAGGAAAAGTAGTAGAAAGAGGCACGCATGAGGAACTCTACAAGCAGGGCGGCTATTATGCGGAGCTTATTTCGAATGAATAAAGGAGTACAAGATGGGCTGGTTTGATGAACAAATAAAACTAAGAAAACTATCTGATCAGGAAGTTCTTGAAGACTCCTACATGCAGGCGGCCGGTGTTATCCTGGGACGCCGCATCATCGATGTCGACAAAAAGCAGGGCAAGATAGCTATCGATGAGGTCCTGAAATATTACCATATCAAGCCTACGGAAGTTAAGGATGGCATTGATAATTTTGATGATGCACTGGAATACACATTAAGACCGCACGGCATCATGCGCCGAAGGATCAAACTCACTGAAGGCTGGTACAAGGATGCCTATGGACCGATACTCGGTTTCATAAATGACAGCGGTATCCCGGTAGCTTTGCTTCCGCAGAAATTCCTGGGCTATTACTACAATGATCCGGAAACAGGCACAAAAATAAAGATCAACAGCAATGCTGCTGCTTCAAAGATCTCGGAGGATGCGCTTTGTTTCTATCGGCCTTTGCCTTTGAAGAAACTGGAGATCCCGGATCTAATAAACTACATGCGCAGATGTATCTCGGTCGAAGATATCGTTTTGATCGCCACATCTTCTGTCTTCGTATCACTGGTCGGTCTTGTAACGCCTAGACTAAACAAAGCTCTTGCCGGACCAGTCCTCAACAGCAAGGAACTCTCACTGCTGGTATCGATCGGCATCTTCATAATCTGTTCAACGCTGTCTTCACAGCTGTTCAATGCTTCAAATACGCTGATCACGAGCAGAGTCAGTTCAAAGATCTCGCTCTCCGTTGAAGCAGCGGTCATGGCCAGAGTGCTTTCACTTCCGGCGAAGTTCTTCAGACGTTTCTCTTCTGGTGAACTTTCAAGCCGAGCAAGTTCGATCAATTCGCTCTGTACCATGCTGTCAAGCTTCACGTTCTCTTTAGGGCTCACCGGCTTGTCATCGCTGATGTATGTCAATCAGATCTTCGACTTTGCGCCAAGTCTGGTCATCCCGTCGATCATCATCATCCTGGCATCGATCCTTCTGAGTGTGCTGTCTTCTTTGCTGCAGATCAAGATATCCGGTGAACAGATGAAACTGGCTGCCGCAGGTTCAGGCTTGAGCTATGCGCTTGTTACCGGCATCCAGAAGATCAAGCTCTCCGGTGCAGAAAAGCGCGCATTCAGTAAATGGCTCAATCACTATGCCAAAGAGAGCGAATATGTATACAATCCGCCTATGTTTTTAAAGGTCAACAGCGTGCTGATCACAGCTGTATCGCTGATAGGCAACATCATCCTTTACTACATGGCAGTAAATACAGGTATCGGTCAGGCAAACTACTTCGCGTTCAACTCGACCTACGGTATGGTCATGGGTGCTTTCTCTTCTCTTGCCTCAATGGCTTTATCAGTCGCAAGACTTAAACCGATTCTGGAAATGGCTGAGCCTATCCTCAATGAGGTCCCGGAAGTTGCTGAAAACAAAGAGATCATCACCAATGTCAGAGGAAACATCGAACTCAGCAATGTCTTCTTCAGATATGATGATAAGAGTCCGTACATCGTAAACAACCTCTCATTGAAGATCAAAGCAGGCGAATATGTCGCGATCGTCGGTAAAACAGGCTGTGGTAAATCCACCCTCATGAGATTGCTGCTGGGCTTTGAAAAACCGGAAAAAGGAGCTATCTACTTTGATGGAAAAGACCTTGAAAGGATAGACCTGAAGTCACTCAGGCAGAAGATCGGTACCGTCATGCAAAGCGGCGGCCTCTTCCAGGGCGACATCTATTCCAATATCGCCATCTCCAAACCGTCTTTGACGCTTGATGAAGCGTGGGAAGCAGCGGAGATCGCAGGCATGGCTGATGATATCAGAGATATGCCGATGGGCATGCAGACGATGATCTCTGAAGGTTCAGGCGGCGTATCCGGCGGCCAGAAACAGAGGATCATGATCGCCAGAGCTGTAGCTCCTAAACCGAAGATCCTGTTCTTCGATGAAGCGACCAGCGCTCTTGACAACAAGACTC
>JAFWKS010000384.1 GCA_017511325.1 Erysipelotrichaceae bacterium | reverse complement strand
TGATATTTGATGCTAAAAAAATAATTGACATAAGGAATAATTAATTCGTATAAATAAGTGTAAAGGATAATGAAAGGTGTTAATGAGTATGAATAAAATGATAAGCGATGACGAATTAGAAAATATTGTTGGTGGAACTAGAGATGAGTGTTTAGAAATCATGCAATGGTGTAATGACCATGGCTCAGTACATATTAGTCTTCCTGCAGACGGACAAAGGCTTGATCCAGCTGAATTATGGAAAGCATATAATTTTATATTAGATAAGTTACATAGTCTTAATTATAAGAATATGAATTTAAAAATGCCGAATGAATTTGACAATCTTTATACACTTTATGATCCAAAACTAGGAAAAAAGGTTACATTATCTCATAGTGAATTCATGAATCTACTAAATGAAAACTTTTAGTTGTAAACGCCAAACTCAAAATGGTGGTTCTCCTATATTCTTTTTATATAATTCAAAGAGATGCAAAAGATATATAGGTAATGTGAACTTCCGTGTGGGTTTTTAGGGGTACACAGGTTGTACTTCCATGGGGGTAAACCCTTGTACTACAGTGTGGGTAAACATTACTAAAACAAAACAATAAGAAAGACGACTAGAACTTTGAGTTTCCAGTCGTCTTTTCATATTGTAATAAACAACTTATCAATGCTTTCTTATTTATGGCATTAGTATCTATGTTGTTTTCGTGCACACCACTAAACATTTTTGATGTACCAAATCGAAATCGTAAGCGCCTAATAATCCGTACCTGTTAATCTTTGCCCTGTTCTGTGACAATAATCCTGAATATAGTTTTGACTTATCCCAATACTCTAAGCGGGAGTATCGGGAGTTTCAGGAGTATTGAGGGAAAGGGTGGTTATTTTATGGGTGCTCAATCGATCAAACGGAGATTCTGGATGTCTTTATTTATAGAAAAGGCCAAGTTTCCGGATATGACTGTAAAACAGTTCTGCAATCAGAAAAACGTAACCGAGAAAAGCTACTGGTATTTTCATAAGGCATTGGCCGATGAACTGGAAAAGGCGTTGTCCAGAAAAGACGATCTGCCTGGCTTCCTGGAACTAAGAAGTGAAAATCTTCTTACCGTAAGTGAAGACAGCGATCAACAGGAAATGGTCGAGATATCTTCTCTTAACCGCAATATCAACATCAGAATAGGAAACAATATCTCTGATGAATTCCTTATAAGGATAATGAGGGCCTTAGACAATGTTTAAGGATGGAACACTTTCATTCAGAAAGGTCTATATCGCTGTGGGCTATACGGATCTGAGAAACAATATCGACGGCCTGTCATACATCATTGAAAGAAAGTACGCTCTTTCGCCCTTTGATGAAGGTACACTGTTTGTCTTCTGCGGCAGGAAGTCAGACCGCATCAAAGCCTTATTGTGGGAAGGTGACGGCTTCTTACTTCTTTATAAGAGAATTGAAGATGGAAGATTCCTGTGGCCCAGAAACAGGGATGAATTAAGGATGATCACCATGGATCAGTTTAAAGATCTTCTCTCCGGATTACTGATCGATCCCTCTATCAGAAAGGCCGATCCCAAGACAAGCAGATAACTGAAAAAAGTTTTCCACAAAATGTTTCGGAAAATGACTTCATTACACTGAATATAAGCACTGTAACAAGACGGATGATTCTAAATTCATTCAGATTCATCAGTGTCAGATACAGTGTTTTTATATGGCTCTGAAAGCCTTCGGATAACTGAGAAAGACCTGTTAAGCATACTGCCAGGATTAGAAGTTTTCCACAATTTCATCCTATTTACAAGCCATTCTTTATCTGTTTTAATGGACTCGTGGAAAGAAAAGAGCTGATAGAACTTGATAAGGAGATACTGATCGAGATGATACTCTCCTTACAGAAAAGTGTCGATGAACTGCTTAAAAACAATGAGCTTC
>JAFWKS010000383.1 GCA_017511325.1 Erysipelotrichaceae bacterium | reverse complement strand
TGTGATTCCAAAATGATTTTGTCTTAATTTTTCATTAATATTAGCACAGGTCAGGCACTGATGTCCTGCCTGTGCTTTTGTTTAGCCATAAAGCCCAGAAAATCATCGATCCTCCATGACTTTTTTCTCGGCAGAGCCCAGGAGAAAGGGATGAGCTTTTCTGTTTCCTCGTAATCAAATTCTTCGGAGATGTCTTTGTGTAAAAGTACTTCCTTTGCGTAAAACATCTCGTCAAAGACATTGATCATAAGTCTGCCGTCAAGTGTTTCGACCATGACAACTTTCATCCCTTCCTGAAGATAGATCCTGTTTCCGCTTCTTGTCGCCGGTGTGTAGACCTTATTGCGGTAATGAATGGTGTGGCCATGATCGATCGTCCTTACGCTTCTTATTGCCAGGGTGTCGTTTATGGATCTTTCCGTCAGTTGTTTCACGAATACCGTTCTGTTAGTATTTAACTGTAGAGAGAACTGCCTATTATATTTTTCCAGGTAGGACTGCAGGAATATATTGGCTTCCTCTATAGTCGTGACATTCGCGCGCCTCAGCTCAATCGGCAGTCTTGACTGAAACGTCTCATTGAGCCTTTCGATCCTGCCCTTGGCCTGCGCTACGGATGTCGTTTTTATTTCCACTCCCAGGCTGTGACAGGCATAGGAGAACTGCGTATAGGTGTCTTCATCATCCAGGGCTCTTGCCTTGGCTCTGTATTCGAATACTGTCCTTCTATCAGTGTAAAGTAAGGCGGGGATACCATAGTTCATCAGGACCTGTTTAAAGGTCTGATAGTAGCCGTACAGCGTCTCTTCATGATCGAAATAGCCGCCGACTGCCTTACTGCTGGCGTCATCGATCGCCAGATGAAGGTGCCATATCTGCCCCTTGATCCACTCATATTCCGATGCGTCCATCTGGATCATCTCACCCATGTATTTCATCCTTTCTCTTCTGGGATGGATATCCTTGAGATCCATTTCCTCGATCTTTTCCTTCAGGACGTTTTCTTCCTTTCGGGACCTGGCTTTCTTCAGCTCCTCCTTACATCGTTTCTTTATCCTTTTCCTGGTGATCTTATGGCTTTTGGGAGAAATGATCTTCTCTTCTATCAGCCAGAGCCTGATGGTTTCGCTGCAGATATCGATATCAAGTTCATCTTTAACTATTTCCGAGAAGTGACTTATATTGGCGTCAGGATAATCATTCACATACAGATCGATGATCTTTCGTTTTATCAGTTCATCAAACCTTATGGCCGGAGATCTGTTTCTGTTGTGATGGATGAACCCTTCCTTTCCCTCATTCCTGTACAATACGATGAGCCGATCGATCGTCCTTCGGGAACAGGAGAGCTTTACTGCTGCTCTGTTTTTGGCTGCTGAGCATATTCCCTTATCCACAAGCTGCCTGATCACTTCATACTTCCTTGATTCCTTCATGTTCAGAATAACCTTTCTCATAGATGATCCTGTCTCCTTATCATGTGTATAATCTTGAATACAACTATACACATAATTGAGACAGAATCATTTTGGATTAGTTAAGACATTTTCTTTTTGGAATCACATTTAGGTACTTGCTTTCCTAAAACTGATGTGATACAATGATTTAATCCAGAAAAGGAGTAAAAAATATGCGGCAAGGTATTCTTAAATAAAACTATAATCAAATAGTGGGAACAAAGGATTATGATAGCTCCTTTTGTAG
>JAFWKS010000382.1 GCA_017511325.1 Erysipelotrichaceae bacterium | reverse complement strand
CATATTAAAATTCTCCTATATCATATATAAGCTAAATTAAAAATAGCATATATATGTATCAAATACAATAAAGATGTAATATAAAAAAACTCATAAATCTTGACAAGTTAGCTGATAATAAAACAAAAATAGTCAATTAGTTCGAACTAATATATAGTTGAAATATATAAGATATGTATAAGAGTGGGTTATTTTGTTTGAAAATAAAATATCTTGCATATTTTAGAAGAAAAGATTAATATGAGATTAAAGAGTAGGGAAGATTGCGATGGAAGCGCTTAAAAATGCCTGCATCGCATGATCCAAACACAATATTTAGGAGGGGTTAAATGGAAACCAAAAACAATCAAGAGCTCGGTAGGAAACTAGGCCTTGGTGCTGTTATCGCACTTGGTGTCGGTACGACAGTAGGTTCGGGTATTTTCTCATCTCTGTCAGAAGTCGCAAATGCGTCAGGAAGCATGCTTTTCCTGTTCCTGGCATTCATCATTGGCGGTCTTTTACAGATCCCGGCAAACTTCTGTTATTCTGAGCTTGCATCTGCTTATCCGGAAGACGGTGGACAGTATGTATATTTCCGCGAAGCTGGTTCACGTCTTTTGGCTTTCCTCTGCGGCTGGATCTCGATCCTGGCGACCGATCCACCTTCAATCTCGATCATGGCTCTGGCCATCGTCAACCATCTGGCATTCTTTATCCCGATGTCTGGCTTCGTATTGAAGATCGTCGCAGTTGTCTTCGTTCTTATTTTCATGACCTTGCACTTAAGATCAGTTGAAGGCGGCGGTGCTTTCCAGACAGTCATTACGG
The DNA here is from genome assembly GCA_017511325.1 of Erysipelotrichaceae bacterium. The sequence continues at coordinate 1,707 of JAFWKS010000382.1, read as the reverse complement.
CTTTCAAGATCATTCCGTTCGCACTGATCATCGGTATCGGTCTGTTCAATCTGAACTCATCACTCTTGCTTTCAAATCAGCCATTATCATCATGGACTGGTCCATTAGGCTTAACAGCTCTGATCGCCGGTGTTGCCGGAACGACCTGGTCATATGATGGCATGGGTGCTGCCTGCTACATGTCAGGTGAGATCAAGGATCCTGAGAAGAACATGCCAAGAGGTCTGATCCTGACAGCTCTCATCGTCTTAGCTCTTTACGGCGGTCTGACATTCGTTGCTTCAGGTCTGCTCACAGTAGATGAGATAGCCGCATCTGATGCGCCTATCGCTTTGATGGCATCTAAACTGCCTTTGATCGGTAATGTTGCCGGTGTCGTTGTAGCTATCATGGCTATCATCGTCGTGCTTGGCTCATTATCATCGTGCATCCTGTTCCAGCCACGTATCGAATACGCTATGGCTAAAGACGGTCTGTTCTTCAAACAGTTCGGATTAGTTCATCCTAAATGGGAGACACCTTATTTCTCGATCATCGTTCAGTGCGCTCTTGGCATCATCCTGATTTTCGCTACTGACCTTGCTGGTCTGTTAGGCTACTTCACGATGATTGCTTTGATCAAGAACGCTCTGACTTTCGGTACGATCTTCGTACTTAGAAAGAAGGGATCTGCCGGCGGATACAATCCAACATATAAGTGTCCGGGCGGACTTATCATGCCTGTCATTGCGATCTTCATGACTTGCACACTTATCTATGGTGAGATCACTTATGCACCTATCCCAAGCTTGATCTGTGCAGCTCTCACATTCATTACCGGTCTTCCTGCTTACTGGTTCTTCACAAAACAGAGCCAGAAAGCTGAATAGGAAACTGAAAAAAACGATAAAGATCGATGCAGGATCTTCTTCAAGAAGATCCTGCATTCACCTCTTCCCTTCTCTAGTCTTTCAGATGTTCCCGATCGTGAATCGGAAGTATCTGAAAGATGTATTATAAATATAATGAGGTAAAAAGTATGAAACTAGCAGCAGTCGGAAGCAACTGTATCGACCATTACGGAAACATTGATGGCGGAAAGAGCTATCCCGGAGGCGGCCCTGTCAACATGGCGGTCTATACGGTCAGAAACGGCGGATCCGCATCCTACATCGGGCCGATCGGTGACGACGAATACGGAAAGATCATGTATGAAGCCGTGAAAAACAAGGGTGTCGATGTTTCACATATGCATGTTGAAAAAGGCAGGACAGCCGTTACGGAAGTTGAACTTATCGACGGTGAAAGAGTCTTTGGCGATTATGATGAAGGCGTCTTAAGCAACTATTTCCTTTCAGATGAAGATATCGAATTCATTGCCAAGCACGATATGGTCGTCTGCGATCTTTGGGGAAAAGTCGAAGGCCAGTATAAGGAGCTCAAGGAAAAAGGGATCGTAACAGCTTTTGATTGCGCAAACAGGCCTGAAGATAAAGAAGCACAGACTGCTATGCCTTACAGCGACTATCTGTTATTCTCCAGTGATGAAGGTGATTGCCAGGCTGTCCGTGAACAGATGAAAGCTTATCAGCAAAAAGGTCCAAAGATGGTGATAGCCATGCTTGGAACTAAGGGAAGTCTCTGTTACGATGGAGAAAAATACTACAGCTATGGGATCGTTGAGTGCGACAATGTCGTTGACACGATGGGCGCAGGCGATTCCTATAT
>JAFWKS010000381.1 GCA_017511325.1 Erysipelotrichaceae bacterium | reverse complement strand
TGAGGCAGTTTTCAAATATAATGAATATATAGGAATACGGAGAAAAATATAATGGATAAAAGTCCCAATTTGCACCAGGCTGGTGTAAATTGGGACTTATAGATAAAAGAGCTTGTCCAGTATAAATGCAGCTGAACAAAGAACGTACAAGAGACAAACTTGTCTATTTCAAACAAATACGATCCCGTTATATGGACACCCAGATAACGGGACTCCATTTCTTTTTTTATCAGTGATCAGTCTGTTATAATTGGTTTTGAATATCGAACAATTATGAAGATTCTTATATCGACCGATTTCTATACAAATAACCTTGGTGGCGTAACGACGTCCGTTCTTGCGTTAAGCCGCGGCTTAAGAAATCTTGGTCATCAGATCAGGATCCTTACTCTTTCCACAAATAATAAATCATCCAAAGATGGTGATGAATACTATATCCGTTCCTTTCCGGCGTACTATTCTCCGGGGGTGCGTTTCTCTGCCGCCATAAATGACCCCTTGCTGAAAGAACTTATCGAGTGGCACCCCGACATCATCCATGTGCAGTCTGAAGGTTCTGCATTGACCTTTGCATCCAAGATCCAGAAAAAATGCAATGTCCCGCTCATCATAACCTGCCATACCGATTACGCCTATTTTGTCTTTGGCAAGCTCAGAAATATCCCGGTGATCGAAGCGATCGAAATAATATCATCCTGGCTGGTCTACCATTCCATCCACACGATCGTCGTGCCTTCAAAAAAGGCCACGAATTTTCCTTTCCTTAAGCCTTTTAAAGATCGCCTGCGCATTTTGCCTAACGGGATCGAACTGCAGAAACTAAATCACAGCTTATCGGAAGAAAAACGTCTGTCATTATTGAAAGATCTGAAGATCAGAAGCGGAAGCAGACTGCTTGTATCAATCACAAGACTCAGCAGAGAGAAAAACATCCAGGAGATCATCGAATATCTGCCTGCACTTCTTGAAAAGGTCCCTGAAGCTGTTCTGCTCATAGTCGGTGATGGACCTTACGCGAATAAACTAAAAGAGCTTGCCAGAAAACTCGATCTACAAGACCATGTCGTATTTGCGGGACGAAAGTCGAACAAGGAGATCTTTTCATACTATCTGCTTAGTGACGTCTTTGTTTCTGCTTCAACTTTTGAAGTCCACAGTATGAGCTATCTTGAAGCTCTTGGTGAGGGGCTTCCCCTTCTGTGCCGTAATGACGAAGCTCTTGATGGCGTACTTGAAGATGGCGTCAATGGCTTTACCTACGATACCAAGGAAGAATTTGTTGAACATGCCTGCAAGCTGTTGAAAGATGATTCTCTTTTATCAAAAATGGGCGATGCATCGCTTAAAAAAGCCGAGGATTATTCATGTGAAAACTTCGCCTCATCTGCGCTGAAGATCTATGAAGATGTGATCACTTCGTACAGAAACGAAGGTCATTAAGGATCTGCATAACTAAAGAAAAACACTCTTGTCTTATGTATTTAAAGGCGGAGTGTTTTTGTCTTATTCAGAAGATATTGAAGAATTCAGTCTCTTTTCCTTTTTCCTTTCTGCAGCATAGTACATTCCTCTGGATTATCGGTATCTTCCTATCATGGTATCCAGCTTCAGATCAGGAGTCCATATTTCTCCCTCCAGATCAGCGAAATCCCTTTCTATGAAGTTCTCATCGATGGTGATGCTTGAACCCTGTCTTTTTAGCTATGATCTCAGCGCTCTTTCCCGCTCTTGCCAGGGGGCTGGTGATAAGCTTGTCAAAACTGATGCCCGCTTCATTCAAAGAAATATTCCTGTATCCCTGCATCCTTCTTTCATTGTTCCAGTCTGTCTGACCATATCTCGCAAGGCAGAATATCATTTTTTACAATCCCATCATCTGATCGATCATATATGTTTATTCTATAAGCTGTTCTGCTTTATGGAGATCTCAAAAAATAAAAAAGACTTTAAAGTCTTATAGCGGATCATTCATCGAAGAATGACTATCAGATATCAACCGCTTTATGGTAGATCACGCTTTGATGTCTTCTTCCGGATGGATCTCATAGGATGCAGATCCGATGTATTCCCATTCTTTCTTCATGCAGTCAGGGCATGGGAATTTTGGAATTTCACTGTTTCCCTTTCTTATCTGCTTTCCGCATGAACATCTGAACAGATGAAGCTGTCTTTCCACCAGCGCCGCCGGATGTTTTTTCAAGTGAATCTTCTTTGATCTCTTTCTTTTCTGTCATGGCAATATTTCTCTTCTTTCTTAAAAAATTATCTCATAAGTACATAAGGTACGATCAAATAATTATCCAGGGACTATAAACAGTTTTGATATTTAACTTACCGTCATCTTTAAAGAAAAACCTGTCGAACGATCTGTTTGTCTTATCTGTTGAGATCATGGTCCTTCAGTTTTTTCTGAGCCAGATGCAGTTTTTCAATACCGCTCAAGCCATTATCCAGAAACATCGAACGGTAAGCCATGACGTTTTCTCTGTCTTTTTCAACAGCTTGAAGGCTGTATTCATCATCATCAGGATAAATCACTTCAAAACGATCAAAGCCGTCTTCATATAATGGCAGATCATATTCTTCATACATGTTTCTGATGACGTATTCCTCGATCCTGTTGTTTCTGTTTCTGTTGGCAGCAAGGCAGTTTTCGATCTGGCGCATCATCATAACGCCGATCACTTCAACATCCTTGTTCAGGCTCTGCAGGAAAGGCCTGCGGTATTTCCTGTAGGTATTGGTAGAATCCAGTAATACATTATTGCCTTTGCTTAGTTCTTCCCTGATCATCTCGTACATGAGGTCAAACAGTCTTATGTTTTCATCCTCTTTTGATGGATCCATATGCAGTTTTTCTCTTACGATATCACTGGATAAAATGAT
>JAFWKS010000380.1 GCA_017511325.1 Erysipelotrichaceae bacterium | reverse complement strand
TAAGGCCAGCGCGGATCGTTTATCTGGCAAAGACGGCAACATATCCTGAGTGTATGATGGTGGGATCGGTTGTGGCGAAAAGGGAGTTCGGCCGGATGGCATAACAGACTTCGCAATCGAATGGAACAACGGAAACACAAAACTGTTTGTCCTCTACGAAAGTGACGGTGCTGCTCCGGAAGATAAATTCGCCATCGAATTTAAAGAAGAACAGGATCTTGTTTTGGCATTTGTCGAGGAAACAGAAGTTCAGGATGCTTCAGTAGAAAATAATCCAGAAACTCAAGAACCCGCAGACGAAGTTGTAGATGAATATGAACTGAAATACGAGATAGACCTCTCTTTCACTGATGAAGAAGAAACAAAGTATAACAGTACATTACAAGCAGAAGAGATCAGAGAAGATGATGAAGCTTTTAGTGAACTGATCGATAACAGAAATGCCATAGTTGATGACACGTTTGTTGAATATGTAAAACTGTTTGAACTTAAAAAGAATGAGATTAAGGATACAGAAGATCAAGATCCGATCGAGACCAGCAGCAAGATCAAAGTCACGATCAGATTGACTGCTAATTATAATGATTTGGATGAAAACAAGCTCGCGATCGTCTTACTTGAAAATGATGCAAGGAAGCTTATCAAACCTGAAGTAAAAAAGGAAAACGATAATCTGGCCATAAGTTTTGAAGCAGATGATTCCGTTGTTTTTGCTTTAGTGGAAACAACAGAAGAAGTGGTGTTGACTTATAAAGACAATGAATATCAGATCACTGTTTCGTTTACCGGTGCTGCCGGTATACCTGCTGATGCCTGGCTGGATGTTTCCATTTATGAAGAACAAGACGAAGTCTATGAAAACGCCATAGAGAAGTCTTCTGAAACTCTTGGTGAAGATGCTGTTGAACAGGCGACAGCTGTCAAGGTATTCGATATTTCGATCAGAGATTCTAAAACAAATGAAGAATATCAGCCAAACAACAATGTCAGAGTTTCGATCGATCTTCTGAAAGAAGAGATCAATGAAAAAGTCAATGTCGATGTATTGCATATCGAAGAAACTCAAGAAGAAGCTAAGATCGTCGAAAGCGAAATAGTCGATGAAAAAGTTGAATTTAAAACAGACGGTTTCTCTGTTTATGTCGTTGTCTTAACGACGCTTGATAAGACACTCGTTGCTTCCGATGGAAACAAATACCGTGTCACGGTTTCTTACGACAGTAATTCAGGCATTCCTGAAAATGCGATACTTGCTGTTGAAGAGCTGAATAAAGCAGATAAAAACTTTGGCCAGTATATTGAAAAAACAGCTGAGGTATTAAGCAAAGAAAAAGATTCTTTTGAAATTGCCCGTGTTTTTGATATTACACTGATTGATCCGGAAACCGGCGAACATTATCAGCCTGACAAGAATGTCAAAGTCAGCATTGAACTGCTGAATGAAGATATCACTGATAAATTTGATGTCGTTCACTTTGAAGATAACGCAAATGATGGACCTGGCGATGCGAAAGTATTGAAATCATCGACTACTGGCGAAAAGGTGGAGTTTGAAACAGATGGTTTCTCAATTTATGTTTTGACCAGCGGTGGACAAACCGTTACACCACAGTGTACTTATACCTTCTTTGTCCAAGAGGGCGGATTATATACAGAATACTCATTTGTAGATAATCAGGGAAATAGAATTTACAAGCAGACCGTTTCCGATGTAAAAGAGCTTGTCGTTCCGCAGCTTCCATCATCAGAAGGCAGAGCTTTTAACGGATGGTTTAAAGGTGATCGAATCGGCGGTGTCCTCGTACTTGATGAGGAACCTTATGATTTTGAAAATACCAAAATCGAGCAGGATAGCGCCGTTGATCTTTATGCGGTCTTTTCTGCTTATGCACAGGTAATATTCCATGATCAGTATGAACAGACGGAGCAGTTTTTCCCTACGGCATTTACCCGCAGAGCAGAATTGGATGATGAGACTCTTTCGGGAAAAGTCAAGATCAGTGATCTGAGTGT
>JAFWKS010000379.1 GCA_017511325.1 Erysipelotrichaceae bacterium | reverse complement strand
GATTTGAACCTAACCATAATCTTTTTAGAGCCAATTGTCTGGCAGACAAGTTCAGATATGTATATGATCTTAACGATAAAGAGTATGACATGTTTGTTTCCGGAAATGAGTTTAAGGCGGAACTGGAAAATCATTATTATCTTTTGACATACCAAGGATTATCGCTGGGCTTTGGCAAGTGTACGAACAAGACAGTTAAAAATAAATATCCTAAAGGCCTAAGAAGAATGATATAACCTGACTTTCGAATCTGACATTTAAAAATGGTGTACAGCCGTAAGTCTTAAAACTTATAGCTGAACACCTTTTTGATTTTTGCTTCGGATAATTCAAGATGATTCAATGGCAGTCCGGTCATCTTTGAAAGGTCATTGATGAAACTGTCTGATTGACTTAAGTTGATGTATCTTCCTTCTGCTTTGGCAGCCTTGAAGTTCTTGAAGAAGCGGGACAGATCGCTTGAGGAGTATCTGTTTTCCAATTCGTGAAACTGTAAGAGTCTTTGTAATAATACGGCAATATAACAGATGAAGAAATGTCCTTTGATGGTGTCTTCTTTCTGTAAGAAGACGGGCCTGGCATCCAGATCGGATTTCATGATCCGGAAGGATTCTTCAATACGCCATAAATTGTGATAGGTCTCATAGATGTCCAAGGCCTTCATCTTTGTTTCGGATGTGACAAGAAGATTGTATCCGGCCAGTGAAAGATCCTTTTCGATCGCTTCATTGTTCAATGTGACTTTTACTTTGTCATCCGTGATCTTTCCTTTGGAAGTGGAAGAGAACTTCACATACTTTGAACACTCGCCATATTCTTCTTTTTTGGCTTTGGCCAGCTGCAGGTTCTTTGCCTTTTCGATGAGTTTATTAATCTCTGCTTTCTGCTTGATCGCCAAAGCAGGATTATAGGAGACGACTCTTTTCTCTGTCAGTTCAAAGCGATGCTTCTTTCCATTTTCATCGGTATAGTCATAAGGAAAACTGTCGATACATTCCTTGTAGCGGAATCTGACCTCGCCTTTATTGTCTTTGACTTCCTTATAGTCATTATCGAGTAAGACCCACACCTTTTCCGTTTCCGGCAATTGCTTCACTGATTTGGAGAAGATATATCCATCCTTGTTTTTCCTTGAGAAATAGATGTTCTGCGCGCAGTTGAGGCCCTTGTCGGCAACGTGGATCGTCCTTCCCTCGATATTGTTTCTTTCCTTCAGGGAAGCGATGATCTCTCTTAATACCGGCTTCTCGCTTTCGTTGCCCGGATAAAGCTTCATGCCGATGGGGATCTGATTCTTATCAAGAAGAAGCCCCATGCCCACCAAAGGATCCTTCCGGTTTTCCTTGGATGGTCCTTTTCTTCTGAAATCGTCTTCCCTGTCTATTTCGAAGTAGAAGTTGGTGCAGTCAAAGTAGGTCGACGAGGTATCGATCTTATAGATCTTATTGACCTGCATATTGAATAATTCGATGAACTTTTCATAATCGTTTCCGAAATAGGAGAGCCCTTCAAGTAACTGGTCATAGGAAAAGTCATAATCATGATAGAGATTGGGGATCACCTCATAATATGTTCTGTATTTGCTGCAGGGATTCACTATCCTGGCAAAGACGAGAGAGGAAAGCACATCATACAGATCGAAACTGAAGCTGGTACTGAGCTTGAACAGGTCGACATACTTTTTGATATTCAGCTTGTTCATGATGGAAGACAAAGGGAAGTAGCCAAGATATCTCACAGGAGAGACATCGGAAATATATCTGATCTTTTCTTTGTTTCTTTCTTCATTCAAAGAATCGACTTCCTTTTGACAATAGGCGACAGGATCTTCGATCCCTTTTTCCTTCAAAGCTTCAAAAGTTGACATCGCCTTAATGAAACGGTGCTTCGTATTCTTTGTCTCCGGTGAATAATACGACTCATAGATATGGAAATAGGTCTTATTGTTCTGTCTTTGTTTTTTGAGAAAATACGCCATAAAGCAGCCATCCTTTATCCTATATCTATATAGTACACCAGTACACCATATTAAACAATACCTGAAAACATTTTTGTCAAGCCATTTAAACCATCAAAAAACCCGCTTTTTGCGGGCATATTCAATATTTCGTTTTAAAACAGCTTCTAAAGATTCATGGTGTAAAAGTCTAAAGATGGGATTTGAACCTAACCATAATCTTTTTAGAGCCAATTGTCTGGCAGACAAGTTCAGATATGTATATGATCTTAACGATAAAGAGTATGACATGTTTGTTTCCGGAAATGAGTTTAAGGCGGAACTGGAAAATCATTATTATC
>JAFWKS010000378.1 GCA_017511325.1 Erysipelotrichaceae bacterium | reverse complement strand
TTAAGTCCATAGGAATGGATCCTGAGGTCATGGACGCCAAGGATCTGTTTGTTTTCCTTCAGGATCCCATCTATCTCTTCAATAAGTTCACTGTCGCCTGACTTTCCCAAAAGGATGGAACTTGTTTCCGAAAACAGTTTATATCCGTTATAGATGATCAGCAGTGAAACGATGATGCCAAGATAACTGTCCAGGTTGAAACCTGTATAGAGGGTGATGAAATAACCGAGTACTATAACGAGATTTCTGGCGACATCCGAGATCGAATCAGATATCTGAGCTTTGATGCTGATGAGCTTGCTGGAATTGTAGATGTGTTTATAGTATACAGCCAAAGCGAGCTTGATCAGTATCGAAACAGCGATCATGATCACGATCCTGCTGTCCTGCAATAAAGGCTGAGGAGAAAAGATCCTCTTGGCAGAAGCGGTCAATAACGTCAGGCCTACAAACATGACCATCAAAGAAATGCCCTGTGACAGCATGTTCTCGATCCGCCCGTGCCCATAAGGATGATCCTTATCTGCCGGTTTGGCAGCTATTCTGTAAGCTACAAAGATCAGTATAGAATTGCCGACATCAGCCAGATTGTCGAATCCGTCAGAAAAAATGGCAACCGAATTGCTGTAGTGTCCGACGATCAACTTGAGAGCACAAAGAATAAAATTGACGATTATGCCGACAATTGCGATCTTCATGCTGATGCTTTTTAAATCGTTCATTGTATAAATAATTATAGAACCGATATCGGATCATGTTAAATGCTCGTCACGGTCTACTGTCGTTTGCCAAAACGCCTATCATTTATTGCTATAAAGCATCTTTTCCATGATCTGACCGTCTGTATCCTTCATTTCCAGTCCGATCATGGCCGCCATAGTGACACCTTCATCGACCATGGACCTTGTTTCATATACAACACCTTCCCTGACATCAGGACCAGCCGCGATAAACAGCGTGTTCTCTTTTCTTTCCGGACAGCTTCCGTGATTTGCCTTGCCCATGACATGGCTTCCCGGTTCTATCGAAGCCCAGATACCTTTTACATCAAGCTTGTCGGAGAAACTGATCGGATTGGCACTTTCGATCACGAAATCATACGGTCCTTCAAGATGATATCTTTCCTTCATCTGCTTCTTGTCCAGGACATAGGCCAGTTTGATCTTCGGATCATCCTTGAGTGATTCGAGGTATTCTCTTACTTCAGTTTCTATCTTCTTGTCTTCAGGATCCTTAAGTTCAATAAAACAGCTCAAAGCCGCGGTATGCGCAAAGCATTTGCAGTCAACAACGTCACCGTTCTCATCAAGCTTGAGGAAACCGTCTCTTTCAAGCAGCTTATTCATGTTGAGGACATCGTTGATGTCGCTTTGACCGTGGTCGCCGATGATGACGAAGTTTGTATCATCAAAGTCTCCGTATCTGCGGATGCTTTCAAGGATAACTCCGAATTCCTCATCGTGTTTATCAAGCTGGATCTTTGTATGAGGATCATAGACGCCGTGAATGTGGCGCACTGTATCAAGATCACACATCTTTATAAACATTACATCAGGCTGTCCGAAATCTCTGATAAGATCCGGTGCAACAGACATCGTCAAAAGATCCAAGGAAGATTCAGGACCTTTCTGAAAACGTCCGTATTTCCAGAAATAAGCGTCAAGAAGATTCTGTGTAGCATTGCCGTTGATCAGATAATCTTCCGGATGACTGCCGTTATAGTGATATGGTACGATCATAGGCCAGTTATAGGTATAATCAGCCCCTGCCGAAACCGGCCAGGCCAGTGAAGCTGTACTCATTCCCGCTTCTCTTGCATAGTCAAGCAGAGTAGGCATCTTGACATCCGATTTCATGCCAAACCAGACATCACCTTTTTTACAGCCTCTTTCGTATTTCTCGTTGTTGTGAACACCGTGGCGGTCGACATAGCAGGATGTTACGATCGAAGTGTGACAGCAGTATGTCAAGGCCGGATGTACCGGCAGGATATGTTTAACATATGAGCCTCTTTTTATTATCGAACCAAAATTCGGCAGAGAAGCTATATATTCCAGATCGCATGAACACAGCGCATCGATCATAAAAACCAGCAGTTTACTCATATGTTATCCCTCCAATTAAAGAATGCTTTGGAATCATTTTTCGGGAATTCCAAACATTATTATACTATGCCATAGATCTCTTAGATCTTTTTAGCTCTTCTTTGAGTCTGGACCTTTGATGTGAATATGATCAGGTTTTGGGTCTTCCCGACTTTTATATTTAAAGCATACAGCCTGTTTTGCAAAAGCTTTGAGATACTGATACAAATAAAATATAAGTCAGTTAAAACTATAATTTGTGCGGAGGAAAAACAATGCCAGAAAACAAAGCACTGAGTTTCAATGATCTGAAGAAGGCGGTTGGCGGATCATTCAATGGCAGGAATGCCAAGGTCTATTCTCTTGATGGTCCTTCATTTGGAATATATGATGAACCAAGCACTACAGCAGTACCGCTGTTTGCGCTTCCAAGCGGAACAGAACTTGATGTCGATCCGGTAATGATAGAAGCTCTGGATTTTTTCCCGGGAGCCTCGTTTTATGTTGAGTCCGATGATTTCTACTGGGCCAGCTATAACTATCGTGTTCGATCTGCCGATCGCTGATGATCGGAAGTTTCATGGGCTTAATCGCTCAGCTCTGAAGCCTTGCTGCAGCATTCCTTGTCTGGCTGCCATTTATCAAGGCCTATGATGACAAGTTCTGCAAAAAGAACCGGAAACATAAAAAGCAAACCTATTTTCATAGAAATTTTAAGATGCTGAGAGGTTCAATTACTAAGTACAGTAAAATCGAAGCATCCAGGAGCTACCCACAATACTGATGGATCATGATCATCAGTCTTAAATAGCGGATAGCTCCTTTTTATATAAAAAAGGTCCAGGGGATCAAACCTTGAACCTTTTTAAGCCAATACATATTTCAGATACCGTTATAAATTACAACTTATTTTTATCGGGAATTGAATTTCAGTGAATTCGGTTTATCTGATTGCGGATGATAGCGGTAGGAATAGTCCTTGATGTTGCTGTTGACGATCCTGGCTGAAATGCTGTCTTCCGCTAAAGGATCATATCTGTCACCGTCAAATTTGATCTTGTATTCAAGGAATTCACCATTATAGAAAACCGAGAAAGCGATCACAGCATTCTTCTTGTGTGAAAGTATGCATTGCAAAACGAGTTCTTCAAACACCGAACAGATGTTGTAGGTATCATCGTCTTTGAGTTTCTGGCTCTTGCAGAAATCTCTGATGCTGCTGTCGATCAGATTGATATTGAAATCTTCACCATTGATGTTTATATCCAGGACCTTTTCATTGGTAATAAAGGCCTTTGTTCTGGAGCGCTTAGGATGATCAAATATCTCCTCCGGTGTTCCTTCTTCATAGATCTCGCCAAGATCCATATAGAAGATCCGGGTAGATACTTCTCTGGCAAATTTCATGTCATGCGTAACGATCACCATCGTCGTATTGTTGTTGGCCAGCCACTTGATGGTGTTTTCAACTTCATTGACCATCGTCGGATCCAATGCGCTCGTCGGTTCATCAAACAGGATGACTTCCGGTTCCATGACCAGCGCTCTGGCAATGGCGACTCTTTGCTTCTGGCCGCCTGAAAGCTGATTAGGCATGCGGTCTGCCTGCCTGTCAAGTCCGACTTTCTTCAATGTTTCTAACGCCTTTTCTCTGGCTGTATTTTTGTCAGTCTTAAGGATATCGACCTGCGGTACGACCAGATTGTCTAATACGTTCAGATTATTGAACAGATTGAAAGACTGGAAGATCATTCCGATCTTTCTGCGAAGTTTGATGATATCGTAATCAGGAGCCGTTATCTCTTCCCCGTCAAAGTAAATCTTGCCGCTGGTCGGTTTTTCCAGACCGTTGATCATTCTTAAAAGCGTCGACTTGCCGGTCCCCGAAGGACCGATGATCGTGACGACATCGCCTTTATGGATCACGCCGTTTACATCCTTGTGAGGAGTGGCATCTTCATAGACTTTTGAAATATGTTCAAATCTTATCACGATAATTCACCTTCTTGTTTATATACCAATTGAACGGGATCTTGACGATCGCTGTTTCAAGTGTGCAAAGCAGATAATATACCAAAGCTACAAAGATCAAAGGGAACAGAGCATCATAGGTCCTTCCTCTGATGATATCTGAAGCTCTTGTAAGATCACTCACCGATACATAGCCGACGATCGAAGTGTTCTTGATCAAAGCGATCACTTCACCCAGATATGTATCCAGAATGACTTTTAAAGCCTGCGGAAGGATGATGTGGAAGAATGCGATCCACTTCTCAAAGCCCAGAGCCATCGTCGCTTCTTCCTGTCCCTTGTCTATTGAAGCGATGCCGCTCTTTAAAAGTCCATAGAAAGTAAAACCGAATATGATTGAAAAACCGATTATGGACACGGTATTGGCCTTGATCGAAGAAGTCTTGAACACGACATAGAACAGCAGCATCAGCAAGACGACCGCCGGAAGTTTAGCCAGAATCTTCTGCAAGGAATCGAAGATCTTTTTAGCTGTTGCGTTTTCCGTTGAAAGCATATATACGGCTAAGCCGAGCAATGTTCCGAAAACGATCGATAAGAAGGAGATCAAGACTGTAACACCCGCGCCTTTTAGCAGCAGCATGTATCTGTCCTCTTCGATGAAGTTCTTATAGAAGCTGTCTTTTATCGATTCGATCAAGTTTCTGTTTTCTGCATTTACAGCACCGTTTCTGATCATGACCACAACTCTTCCGGTATAGCTGGAAGTACAGAAATTGACGCTCTTGGCTCTTTCCTCAGTGATATAGATACCGTTGAATGCCACATCATACTTGTTCATGGCGACAGATGTAAGCAAGGCATCAAAGCTGACGGTAGAGATCTCGATGTCATAGCCGTATTCATGGCAGAAGCCATACAGCAGTTCCGCCTCATAGCCCTGATATGTATTGTTGGACATAAAGGAGAACGGTGCGGCATCAGGTGTCGTGACACATCTTATAGTTCTGTTTCTGCCGTCAAGTTCATACTCTTCCTTTTTCTGTGAAGTGCCGTCAGGATTGATCCATTTTTCCTGAAGTCTTTTCAGTTCACCGCTTTTATCAAGCTTATCAAGATATTCGTTGAACTGATCGAGCTTATCCAGGTTTTCATTGGAAAAACAGATGCCGTAATGGACTTCACTGATCGCTTCATCAAGATAAGTGACTTCACCATTCTGTTTCACCATCATCATAGCGACCGGTTCATCCGAAACAAAACCGTCGATCTTGGAAGTCGTCAGCCCCAGCAGCAGTTCTGATCGGCTGCCAAAATAGATGATGTCGGAATCAGGGAATGTTTTTTCGATCAGAACATCGAAAATCGATCCGGACATGCAGCCCATGTTTTTGCCGTTTAGTTCATCGGCATTTTCGATGATCGGACTTTCTTTACTGGTACAGCCTGCCATCGCAAGCAGGATCAGCAGTATCGTAATAATTTTTTTGATCATATTCATATTAATTTATATTTTATGCAAAAATGTTTCTTCATTCCATACCCAACTGACCGTTTTTCATTACAAGGTCGATCATTCTTGGATCATATTCAAGCTTCTCAAGGCTTTTGGCATCCTGATAAAGCTCATCGAGCTCCAAAGGCATATCCAATAAAGTTCTGGCGATCACGCTGGCAGCTAGAGAAGAGCCAAATACCGAAGCATGCTCCCCGTCTTCAAAATACAGTTCATCAGGATATCTCTTTTTTATCTTCCACCAGATCTCACCTACCGGGCATACAGTTGCGTTGATCTTTGATCCCAGTTCTCTGTACGCCTCACTCATTATCTTCTGACCATCAGGATTGTTTTTCTCGCTCCAGGTCATATACAGATAGACTTTGCTCTTTTCAGGGCATAATGAAGCTATCCTGCTGCCGCTTTCGATCAATGATTGTTTCCCGGGAAATGGATGGGCATTGTGCTGAAGTAGCACGGCATCATAATCACCATACATCAGGTTGAAATAAGTCTGAGACAGACCCAGATGATAGTCGAGTCCTACGGCAGGAATGCTCAACATCGTTATATCCGCCTTCTCTTTACATCGTTCAAAGAAGTTCTTGACTCTGAGTGGGACATAATGGACAAATGTATGCGAATTGCCAATGAAAAGTATTTTCATATAGTGAGCCCTCTTTTTTCTTCTAATTATACTTTATGAAGTCGAAGCACTTTATGTAAAATAAAAATATAAATCGGGCAAAGGAGCACTTATGAAAAACATTTTTATCATCAATCCAAAAGCCGGTTCAGAGAATAATCTTGAACTCGTCAAAAGAAAGATCGCGGAAGCAGGAATCGAAGATCAATGTGAGATATATGTGACCCTGTCCAAAGGCAATGCGACGATCTTTGCGGAAGAATACGTAAGGAATCATCCGGATGAAAAAGTCAGATTTATTGCCTGCGGCGGTGATGGTACGATCTGTGAAGTCTTCAATGCCGCCATCCACAGAGAAAATGTTTCGGTAAGCGTCTTCCCATGCGGTTCAGGAAACGACTTCGTCAAAGTGTTCGGCGGTCCGGAAAGATTCTCTGATCTTAAAAAGATCATTGAAGCTCCTGTCAAGAAGATCGACGTAATGAAAGTCGGTGACCGCTATTCGATCAACGTTGTAAACTTCGGCTTTGATACGACTGTTGCGATCAAAGTAAACGAAGACCGCGACAGGACCGGCAAGGGTTCCAAGAGTTCTTACACCAAAGGGATCATCAAAGCTCTAGTCACCAGTACGAAAAACGAGTTCAAAGTCTATGCGGATGGTGAACTCCTCGATAACAGCGGCATTGCGCTATTATGTACACTGGGCAATGGACAGTATGTCGGTGGTTCCTTCAAATGTTCACCAAGAGCCGTTCTTGATGACGGACTGATCGAAGTCTGCCTGGTCAAGACGATCTCCAGATTAAAGTTTGTTCAGCTGGTTAAATCATATGAAGCCGGGACCTATCTGGATGATCCAAAACTTCAAAACACCCTGATCTACCGTCAGGCCAAAAGAGTCGATGT
>JAFWKS010000377.1 GCA_017511325.1 Erysipelotrichaceae bacterium | reverse complement strand
GATAAGAGCGTCCTGCTGCCTTTTTTCGGGATAGTCCTTCTTTATGTCTTGATCGATCTGCTTCTCAGGTTCTATGTCGGTGTATCAGCAAGAAAAGAGAGCAAGGGAAAGAAAAAAAGCATTTTATATCTGATCATTGCGGGAATTCTCGGCATCATTACATTTGCAAATATCATTTATACATTTCTTCAGATCAGTTCTCTCGAAGCTGTTGATATTTTTGTTTCTGTGATCATTGAGATGATCTCTCTGTTCGCTCTCGTTGAGACCATCATTTACGGGATCAGGCTGAAGCTGCTGAAAGGATAAACATGCAGGAAGATTTTCATTATTATGCGACTTTTTGCGCCGCATATATTGCCGGATACACTCCGGAAGAAAGCGAGAGGATTGCCTTCAGCGCTAATTTTGTTGATCTTTGTTCTAAGACTTATCTGGAAAAAGTGAACGGACCGGTGGCAGCTGCAACCACCCAGCTTTCTATGGAGATGGCCGATATGAGGACGGATATCCCGGGACTTCAGGAAATAACGGGGATCTGGGCGTCATTTCATTTTCTTCCTTATGATCTTTATGCGGACATTAAAAAGGGCTTTCGCAGATATAAGAACAAACGCCGCATGGTCTGCGGGCCGAACGGGGATCTGGTTGTTGATACTGTTCGTCTGGCCAAAGGAAAAAGCCTCGAGCACATCGGTCTTTCCATGCATGTTCTGGCAGATACCTGGGCGCACCGGTATTTTGCAGGCACGCCGTCTCTTGTGATCAACAATACGACGGAGCCGTTTTATGAACTGCTTGAATCCGGAGAAAGAAGACAGATCCGTTTTATTCACAGCCTTGGAAAGGCGGATGATCTGGAGCAGGGTATTTTTGCGCACTCTCCTTATCAGGCGGGCGAGAATTCCATCATGAATCTCGGGCATGGAAGGGCAGGACACCTTCCGGATTACAGTTTTCTCCGTTATGCATATCTTCCGGCGTGGGGTGACTACGAAGAGATCATAAAGGATAATCCTTCCGATTATCTGCACGCCTTCTGCCAGATGATCACGGCTTTGAAGTTTCTTAACGGAGCCTGCCTGGATTTTGAAAAAGAACAGTATGATTTCGAAGCCATCGAGCAGCATAAAGAAGAAATCGAAATGATCTTGAAAAAGCGGCAGCTGATCGCCTGTGATGACTGGAAAGCATTTGGAGAAAAGCTTTCCGGATATACCATCGCTCCGTTTGATATGGAACGTTATTCAGGGAAAGAGGAGCCCTTCCTTTTCCGCTTCTGTACGGCGGCCATGGAGCAAAAGCATATGGTTGCAAAGAAAATCTATGAGTCCGGAAACAGTCTGGCAGGAAAGATCGTTGAAAGATCGAATACCTGATAGGGAATATGAGCACATTACAGAAAGTATTAAATATCATAGCGGCGATCCTGATGATCATATGCAGCGTCCTTCTGATCACCTTATCAGAAAAAGGGTTTTATCTTGTCGCCCTGATCCTGTTTGTTTCGCTTCTGGTCTACGGAATTCGAGAACTGATTTTCTATTTCACTATGGCAAGATATATGGTAGGCGGACGGAGGATCCTTTATCTTGGAGTATTGATCATTGATATTGCCTTATTCAGTCTGTCTTTATCCGATGTTTCCCCTGTTTATATCATGATCTATCTGATCGTGATCCATGCGTTCTCCGGTGTGATCAATATCCTGCGTGCGCTTGAGCAGAAAAAGCTGGGTGCCGGCGGCTATAAATGGCAGCTCTTTACCGGCATCGTGAACCTTTTAGTGGCTGTGGCATGCGGGGCTTTTATCCGTTCCATGCTAGTCTGTG
>JAFWKS010000376.1 GCA_017511325.1 Erysipelotrichaceae bacterium | reverse complement strand
GAAAGAGTTTTTGAAAACACATCGGCAAAAGAACAGATTGCCAGATATGCGGTATCGATGATGAAAACCAACGACCGGGTCTTCATCGATTCCGGATCGACCGGTTATATCATCGCTAAGTATCTCGCGAAGGAAAACAAACGTCTGTTCTGTTCGACAAATACGATCAACACGGCCGCCGAACTGTGCAATAATCCGGCAATCAAGACGGTCATGATCGGCGGTGAACTGAAAGGAAATTCAATGTGCAGCATCGGACCGGTTGCCGAGTCGCAGCTGAAGAATTACAAGTTCTCCTATTCTTTTGTAGCATGCAACGCCATCGATGATAACGGAAGAGTCATGATATTGGATATCAGCGAGCGCAGCATTAAGCGCAGTATCATCGATGTTTCTGAAAAATGCTATCTGATCTGCGATTCTTCAAAGATTTCCTGTACCAGCATGATCGAATTCGCAACAGTGGATGAATTTACCGGCATTATCGTCGACTCGGGGATCGACGAAAAACAGAAGCATCTTCTTGAAAGCAGGGGTGCAACGATAATTGTTGCCTGAAACTTTAACATTTGTATTGTAAAAATGTTAAATGTGCGAGATAATTTATTTAACAAGTAGGTTTTATAATTCTATATCTGTCCTTTCTTTTTGTTGAAGAAAGAACAGAATGAAAAAAGGAGGAAAAATGAAAAAACTACTTACGATTCTTCTTGTACTGATTCTTGGCGTTTCTCTTGCTGCCTGCGGCGGCGGGAAACCTTCCGGAGGCGATGAGCCAACCGGCGGTGAAACTGAAGAAAAGACACTGGATAATGTAAAGGTTGCCATTTTCTGTTCATCCGTCCGTGGCGATAGCGGTATCCAGGACATGATTGCGGACGTCGGCGAAGAAATGATCGCTGCCGGCAACAAGGACTGTGCCGTTTACGAAGTCGGCGATACTGCTGCCGATCAGGCTAAGCTGAAATCTCAGCTTCTGGACGTTCTGGAAGTCGGATACGACATCATCATCAGCTCTGGATCGACAATGTGCGCTATCCTGGGTGATGAAGGCATTGCTGCAGAGTATCCTGATGTAAAATTCTGCCTGTTCGACACGACTTATGATTTCGATACTTATCCTTCTCCAAACGTATATTCAGCAAGCTTCAAGGCTAACGAAGGTTCTTATCTGGCCGGTATCGTTGCCATGGCTATGGCTGAAAACGGAACGATCGGCTTTGTCGGCGGACAGGAAATCTCTTCAATCGAAGACTTCTGCTACGGCTACGTAGAGGGTGCCAAGTCTGTCAACCCTGACGGCAAGATCCTGATCACGTTCACAAACGACTGGTATGACAACGCTCTGGCAAAACAGACGACGATTTCTGAAATCGAAGCCGGCGCTACAGTAGTATTCCCGGCCTGTGGTCCTAGCCAGGCAGGTGT
Source organism: Erysipelotrichaceae bacterium (assembly GCA_017511325.1). The sequence continues at coordinate 698 of JAFWKS010000376.1, read as the reverse complement.
TTACGAAGGCGCTTACGACAAGCAGACATGGGCTATCGGATGCGACGAAGACAGAGAGGTTCTTTATAAGAAAGACCACCCTGAATGGGTTCCATTCCTTCTGACTTCCGAGATCAAGGACGTTTATGCCGCTGCAAAACGTGCCATTGCCAAGACTCTGGACGGAACTCTGGAATATGGCAAAGCTGAATCATTAGGCCTGGATACAGGATGTGTCGGTCTGATCGAAACCGGCAACTACGCTAATCTTCCAGATGATGTAAAGGCTCTGGTCGAGGCTGCTAAACAGGCTTGTCTGGATGGTTCTTTGAAGATCACTTCTGCATATGGCAGAACCGCTGATCAGTTCAATGAATTAAGAGCTTGGGCTAACAACGAATAATTGATTCTAAATCATCTGATTAGAGAAATGAAAGGCGGTTAGATGCATTAAGCGTTTAACCGCCTACTAATATCAAGAGGCGGAAAAAATATGTATGCACTCGAATTAAAGAATGTAACAAAAGTATATGGAAACGGCATTCTGGCAAATGAGAATGTCAATCTTAGTGTAAAAAAAGGAGAAATTCACGCGCTGATGGGTGAAAACGGTGCCGGCAAGACAACGCTGATGAAGCTGCTGTTTGGCATGGAACGCCCTGACTCCGGTGAATTTTTTATTAATGGCGAAAAAGTTGATATTAAGAGTCCGGTAGATG
>JAFWKS010000375.1 GCA_017511325.1 Erysipelotrichaceae bacterium | reverse complement strand
GATAATAATGATTTTCCAGTTCCGCCTTAAACTCATTTCCGGAAACAAACATGTCATACTCTTTATCGTTAAGATCATATACATATCTGAACTTGTCTGCCAGACAATTGGCTCTAAAAAGATTATGGTTAGGTTCAAATCTTCTGTTTATGATCTCTCCTGCATATATACCGTACTTGAGAGTGCTGTATTTAAGATCCGGAAGAGGTCTGAGCGAAAGGAAGAAATGTTCGCTGTTTTTATATAGATAGTATTCATCTAAAACAAGATTCTCTTTGATGAAATCATCTACAAGTTTTTCTTTGACGGGTTTCAGATATCTGAGCGAAAGATCTTTCTTTATCCCGTCTTTTCTCATCAGGGCGATGAACTGTCCTTCTGTACCGTTTAATGGTGAAAGCTTGATGGTACCCTTTAGTTTTGAAGATGATCTCATATCGATATCCACGAGTTTCATATCCGGAAATCTTTCAAGAAAACTTTCTACCTGCTTTTCATCTTCTTCAAATGCATACGTACACGTGGAATAAAGCAGCTGTCCCCCGTCATTAAGCATCCTGTAAGCTTCATCCAGGAGCTTTGTCTGGATTTTTGATAGCTGTACGATATTGTTTAAAGAATATTCATCAAGGATCTCCGGATATTTCCTGATCATACCTTCGCCTGAACACGGGGCATCAAGGATCACAAGATCCGCAAAGCCCTCAAGCTGATCGGCCAGATCTTCCGTTTTTCTGTTGGTGATGATTACATTGTATAGACCTGATCTTTCAAGATTAGAAGACAGAGTCAATGCTCTGGAGTGATTCACATCATTGCTTATGCAAAGGACATCCTTGGAAAGTCTGTTCAAGGCATTGATCGTTTTGCCGCCAGGAGCAACACACAGATCCACAACTGTTTCAATATCATCTTTCTCGATAAAAAGCGAACTTAAAGATGCCGCTATCTCTTGAGGATAGATGAGCCCAAGTTCATACGCTTTTGTTTTGCCGATACTGTCACATTCATGATAGAAGCTTTGATCAGTCAGCTTTGAACTGCGATATGGAAAATCAACTATTTTCAATATCTTTTCCTTATCTGCTTTTCTTGTATTAAGAAAGAAAGCCTGAGTACATGGCTTTTCAAGTTGAGCAAGAAATTCGCTGCAGTCATCTTCAAAGTATTCCCTGCAGCGTTTTATGAATAGTTCATTGTTTATTGACATAAAACTTTATGCTTTCGTTTTTTCTATAAGGAACGTCACTTTCAAAACGGTAGATTCCGTTCTCAAGTGTGAATCCTTCATATTTTCCATCTTTTATTTCTATTATGTCTTTTTCTTTCTGGATCGCTTCTATGAGCCATTTTGAGCCGTTTTGAGAGACGTTTATGACTTTGAGATTGCGATAATAAGGATAACCTAACAGCTTATCCACAAGCTTTAGATTGCCTTTATTCAATTCTTCTTTGATCCTTGTTGAAGATACTTTCTTTCCGTAATGTGTATGTTCAGGGATGACGATGCTTTTGAAATTCCCATATTTCTTTAAAAGCCTGTTGTCACCTGAGCCCATATATCCGAAAGAGAAATCAAAACCACTCACAAGTTCTTCGATGTTCATTCTGTTGAGATATCTTTCAATAAATTCCCTTGCTTCAAGCTTCATCAGCTTTTCATCAAAAGATATGATTATCATCATATCGATGCCGAAATCACGAACGATATTCTCTTTTTCCTTGTTCGAAAAGATGTGTCTGTTCCTTTTTCCTGAAATTATATCGGCTGGATCAGGAGAAAAACAGATCAAGGCACTTTTAAGTCCAAGTCTCTTAGCTTCACTTATTGCTTTGTTTAGAAGATCCTGATGGCCAAGATGTACGCTGTCAAAATAACCGATACAGGCAACATTTCTTTCTTTTATTTCAAATTCACTGTCTTTAATAAGAATCTTCTTCACCAGAGCCCCCTGGCAGATCTGTATAGATCACCGTCTTTTTCATAGATAGCCAAAGCTTTATCATCTTTAATGATCAAAACTTTTTCCGCAAGCGAATCTATTTTTATCTTTTTGCCGTTATAAATATCCTGTACAGGATCATATTCGATTGTTTCATATGTTTGAGCCAGCAGATCGATCAAGTCATGAGTATGGTAGTTTCCTTTCTCGATCTCTTCAAGAGCATCGCACATTGAAAGATCTACTTGATCGACTTTAGTCCTTCTTAGTTCACTGACTGTTCCTATAAGACCTAGTTTGTGGCAGATATCTCTTACCAATGAACGGATGTAAGTGCCTGAAGATACTTTAGCCCTGAAAGAAAAGCCGTCTTCCTGCAGATCCAGAAGTTCTATCTCGTATATATTTATCTTCCGCACAGGAAGTTTTACTTCGATCTTCTCTCTTTGATACTGATAAAGTCTTTTGCCATCGACACTCACAGCTGAGGTCTTTGGCACTTCCTGAAATGACTCACCTAAAAAACCGTTCAGTATTGAACTGATGTCGTCCTTTGAAGGCATTTTATATTCCTGCTTCAGGACGATCTTTCCATCCGTATCAAGAGTATCCGTTTCAATGCCGAAAAGCACACGACACTCATATTCCTTATTATCACTTGTCAAAAACTGATTGGCTTTTGTTGCTTTGTCAAACAAAACGATCATCACCCCTGTCGCATTGGGATCAAGGGTTCCGGTATGGCCGATCTTCTTTGTGCCCAATACTTTTCTTAATCTATAACAGACATCAAATGATGTCATACCCTTTGGTTTATCGATATACAATACATTCCCCATGACTGCATTATAACATGGTATATAATATCAATATGTCTACAAAAAAGTTATTGGCACAGGTCAGAAAAGCAGATCAAATGTTTTCGATGATCGAAGACAACGATAAGATCGCAGTAGGTCTTTCCGGAGGCAAGGATTCATCCTTGCTTCTGTACATGCTTTATCTGTATAAATTTCTCTTTGTGAATACTTATAATAAGACTTTTGATTTCATCGGTATTCATATCGATCTGGATTTCGGTGAAGAGGATATCACCCCGCTCAAGGAGTGGTTCAGCAAATATCCTATTGAGATCCATTATGAAAAATCCAGGATCAGAGAGATCCTTGAACTAAACAGGCATAAGGGGAAGATACCATGTTCAGTCTGTTCAACACTTAAAAAAGGCGCTGTCATTAAAAAAGCCAAGGAACTTGGCTGCAATAAGATCGCCTTTGCTCATCATGCGGATGATGCCATCGAAACGATGTTCATGAATATGATCTATGGCGGAAGGATCGCTACTTTCGATCCTAAAATGTTTCTTACCGATTCGCAGACGACATTCATCAGACCGTTTTGTCTATCTTTCGAATCGGATATTGCGAAAGTATGCCGTAAACTGGAGATCCCCGTCATAAAATCCGGATGTCCAAACGATGGATTCACCAAAAGACAGGATATCAAGGAACTGCTTCATTCTATATATCGTGAATATCCTCAGGCAAAAGAGAATTTCCTTCTCTCCTTATACAACAAGGAACATATCAATCTTTATATGCACAAGCTGGATCCAAAGTGATCCGGTTTATTTATTATAAGGACCTTCTGTCTGTCAGAAAGTCCTTTACTAAGATCGATTATTCAATTCCCGTTTTTGGGATCGAATATGTTGGTGTGATCGTTCTGCCGTCATAAGCAACTGCACTGCCATTGTCCTGTATGCCAAACAGCGAGAACTTTTTTGACGACGATGTTTATAGCACTGTTTTCTACGTATTAGCACTCTTTAATCAATTCCCAGCCATAAACTGAAACTTTTTTATCGGATATACAGATTGAAGAAAACACTATCGTTGAACTGCCTTATACCTTCAGATCTATAAATACCAGTTAGTTAGATCTGTTCACAACTACAAATAATGATCTCTCATTTGCTTTTTGCGACATAATTGTCGATATAATGCAAATAAGAACCAGACAGAATAATTCTATAATCAATCTAAGTTTGTTTTCAGTCAGAATATCAATTCAAATACCATAGCAAGACTTAATACTGTTTTTGAATTTATTACAGTCTCATTTACAATCAGAACCCTTGAACAGCAATTATCTTTGAATTTTTATAATCTGATCGTCGAAAACAACACCGCAACTTCCTCCTGAAATGTATGAAGTATCAATCTCGATGATGCTTTTATCACTCAGATGAAGATCGGGTTCTGATCAAAAGTCGTATTCTAATTATAAATCTTTAGCTAAATCTTTGATATTTTAATCACTAAAAGCTCTTCAACCAAAATAACAATACGAATCAGCTTACTTTTTTATCATATTCTGTATTATGAAGTATTCTTCAAGGGGAAGATGAATGATTTTATCTTTTATAGAACTGTGGCTGCATATATTGTAGGTTTTAAGTCTATTCTTCATAGCCATCAGTTTGCTTCTAAGAATATGATAATCACTGCTGCAAAAACAGACTTTCTTACCCTGTTCCAGCAGCTTTTTGCTGTAAAAGAAGTTCTCATAGGTATCCTTAGCCTGATCTTCTTTTATTATCCTGTCTGGCTCAATGCCTCTATCGATTAGAAGATCATACATGACTTCAGCTTCGCTTTTACTGTTTCCTTGAGTGATGCCACCACTCACGATGACTTTGCATTCCGGGTTTTTTTTAAGAAATAAAACAGCTCTATCAATCCTTTCGATCAATTCTTTAGCTGGCTCGTCATTTTCAAGTCTGCATCCCAAAACGATCAGATAATCCACACCCGTTTCTTCCTTTTCAAAAGAGAAAGCATAAATAAGCAAGGCATAAATCAGCAGAAAGAGAATAATGATATTCATAAACTGATTATAAAATAAAAGGCTCTTTATTGAGCCTTTAACAGTGTATTTCTTTTGATAGCTTTTCCGATCTCGAAAGCTGGGAATGTAGACAATGCCAGACAAACGGAGATCATAAGTTCTTTTAATTGGAATGTTCCAGGTTCGATACCGAATACTGAACTCAAACCAGGCACATATATTGCTGCAAGCGTGATTATGACGGTCACGATAACTGCACCGAACAGCCACCAGTTGAAATGTTCGAACATTTCTTTAGAGAAGATTGACTTGTTCTGTGAACGCATATTGATTGCGCAGCAGATCTCCGCAAAGTTGACGGTCAAGAAAGCCATAGCGATCGCGTTCGCGCAATCCGGAATAGCGAAGAAGGATAGCTTTCCTGTCTCCAGATACAGACCGATAAAATATGAAGCCAGTTCAATAACTGAAAGATATAGGCCCTGCCATACCATGTCTACACCAGCGCCGTGTGCGAAGATGCCATCTTCAGAACTACGAGGCTTTCTGGTCATGACATCGCCTTCAGCTTTTTCCATACCTAGAGCTAATCCAGGAAGTGAGTCTGTGACCATGTTTATCCAAAGCAGATGTACAGGCTTCAGCAATGTGAAATTAAGGATCGATGCAATAAACATGATTATGACTTCACAAAGGTTCGTAGAAAGCTGGAACTGAATGACCTTGCAGACATTGTCATAGATCTTACGACCTTCTTCAACAGCGTTGACGATCGTTGCAAAGTTATCATCGGCCAGGACCATATCTGCTACTGATTTGGTTACATCTGTTCCGGTAATACCCATACCTATACCGATATCGGCAGCTTTGATCGATGGTGCATCGTTGACGCCATCACCAGTCATGGCTGTGACCATGCCTCTGGCTTTCCAGGCATTGACGATCTTGGTCTTATGTTCAGGCTGAACACGTGCATAGACAGAATATCTGGTGACGACTTCTTTCATCTGTTCGTCATCATATTTATCAAGTTCATGTCCTTCGATAGCCTGTGCAGCATCAGTGATGATCCCCAGATCCTTACCGATAGCGACAGCTGTATCCTTGTGGTCGCCTGTGATCATGATCGGCGTAATACCGGCACTGCGGCACTGCTTGATCGCATCATAGACTTCCAGACGGCATGGGTCGATCATTCCGACGACACCTATGAAAGTCAAACCGAATTCAAGATCTTCCGGCTCCATGGAAGCAGGAAGCTTTTCATATTTCTTATAGGCGGCACAGAGTACTCTCAATGCTTCAGAAGCAAACTGCTTGTTTACATTAAGAATCTCTTCCTTAAGCTTATCAGTCATTTTGATCTCGCCGTCTTTACTTAAATAGTAATCGCAGCGATCCAGCATGACATCCAAAGCGCCTTTGGTGTATTGTATATATCCATCTTTTGCCGGATGGATAGTAGACATCATCTTACGGTTGGAATCAAATGGAGCTTCGCCCTTTCTAGGCTCAACCTTTTCCAGTTCATATTTAGGAAGACCTAATGAATTTGCGTAATTTACTAAAGCAGCTTCAGTAGGTTCGCCACTTGATGTTTGATCGCCTGGTCTGATGAAGGCATCTGAACATAAAGCCATAGCCTTAGCCAGAAGTTCCTTGTCAGAACTGTATTCCTTGACGACAGTCATCTTGTTCTGAGTAAGGGTTCCGGTCTTATCAGTACAGATGATATTAGTGCAGCCCAATGTTTCAACGGCTGTCAGTTTTCTGATCAGAGCCTGACGTTTTGCCATAGCTGAGACACCGATCGAAAGAATGATCGTTACAACAGCAGGAAGACCTTCAGGGATCGCGGCGACCGCCAGAGCGATTGCGGCAATGAAAGTATTCAATGCAATATTTCCTAATTTAATGCCTGTGAAAGACATGCCATTGGCGATGAATGGGCCAATGATGCCGGAAATAAAGACTATGACACAGATGATGATGACCAGCTTGGTAAGGAAGGTAGATAGTTCGGCCATCTTCTTCTGCAAAGGTGTAAGTTCCTTTTCAGCCTGATTCAATGCATCAGCGATCTTGCCCATCTCTGAATCCATACCACATGCTACAGCTACAGCCTTGCCGCGGCCATAAACGACAGTCGAACCGTTGAACAGCATATTCTTGCGATCGCCTAATCCGATATCGCTCTTGTTTTCTTCACACATCAATACATCAATGATCTTGTTTACCGGAACAGATTCGCCAGTCAATGCAGCTTCTTCAGCCTTTAAAGAATGGGATTCGAGGATCCTGCAGTCTGCACTTACTGTATCTCCCGCTTCAAACAGGATGATATCACCTAAAACGATGTCTTCAGATTTGATGACCTTAACTTCACCGTTTCTTAATACTCTTGAAGTAGAAGCTGTCATCTGCATCAGAGCTTCCATTGCTCCTTCAGCCTTTGATTCCTGGATCAAAGACATGATGGTATTGATGACGACAACAGCCATGATGACGATGACATCCGCAAATTCCGAAAGCTTGAAGCCTTCAGACATCTGCAGAACATTGACTACAGCCTGTATGGCCGCTGCTGCCAGCAGCATGATGATCATCGGATCAGAGATCGACTCGATGAATCCTTTGATCAATGGTGTCTTTTCCGCTTCTTTAAGCTTGTTTTTACCGTACTTTTCAAGTCTTCTCGCTGCTTCTTCCTCAGTTAAACCGTCGATATTCGAGTCAACATGTTTGAGGACATCTTCAGCATTTTCTAGATAAAATTTGTTCATTCTTTCCTCTTTCCGCTTAAAATAAAACTCATGTATATACATGAGCCATCTAAGTCACTCATGTACAACAAAGTCATACATGAGTCTCGCATTTTAAGGCAAACCAGGCACTAAGCCGAGATTGTTGGCTTGACACGTATATTCAATACGTATGCTACTCCCTCATTTTTACAAAACAATATTACGATATTTTCCCTTTTAATTCAATCTGCTTTTATAATAAATTCCTTTTTATTATCATTAGGATATGAAACGTGTTTATCTTGAGATAACAAATGCCTGCAATCTCAACTGTCCCTTCTGCACTTATGAAAAAGGAAACAGTTTTCTCAGTCTTAAGGAAATCCAGGATTGTCTTTCTCAGATCAAGCCGATCTGCGATTACATCTATCTTCATATTCTGGGCGAGCCATTGCTGCACCCTGATTTTGAAAAGATCATGGATCTTCTTGATGGATACGGTTTAAAACTGCAGCTTGTAAGCAACGGTACCTTATTATATAGATATCCGGGTATCCTTGAACACAGAGCCCTTAGAAAACTGTCGATCTCTTTACACAGTATCAATAACATTGATGTCGATGATCGATATTTTCAAACGATCGATAAGCTGATAGAAAACAATGACAAAGTGATAGAGCTTCGTTTCTATGACAGAGACAATCTCGATAATAAGCTCAGATCATATCTTCTTGATCTGGAAGAAAGATTCGGCTGTGCTGATACCAAAAGGAAGAATTCATACAAACTCAAGGATAATCTCTATGTCTACTTTGAAAAGATGTTCAGATGGCCCGATATAAATGATCCAGTTATCTCAAAAAATGGTACATGTCACGGCGCGATCGATATGATCGCCATCAATTCCGATCTGGATGTAACGATCTGCTGCCTTGATCCTAAAGCTCATAACAGAATCGGCAGTCTTAGAAAAGATAAATTAAAAGATATCCTTGGATCAAAAGAATATCTTGAATGTATTGAATCATTCAAAAATCATCAGCTCAGATTCGAACTGTGCAGAAAATGCAGTTACAGACTGCGTTTTAAATGATAGGCAACCGATAAGATTATCGATGATCTTACTGACAGCGAGATATCCTTGTTATTATCATGCCTGATCATGAACTGTTCTTTAAACATATCATCTAAAGCATAATAATCCTGACTTATCAGTATGGAATAAGGACTTACCAGCTTCATG
>JAFWKS010000374.1 GCA_017511325.1 Erysipelotrichaceae bacterium | reverse complement strand
CGGCATAATTTGTATTTTCTCAATGCCGAATGTGGACGACCACAGCTTTCACATCTTGTGTAAGCTCTGGTAGAGAACTTAGCAGGACGATGTGCGTTAACTTTCATTGATGTCTTTGCCGTGGGTTCTCCTTTCCTACTTAGCGAATGGCATGCCAAGTTCAGTTAAGAGTTCCTTGGCTTCCTCATTGTTCTTAGCAGTGGTAACGATAACGATATCCATACCACGGACCTTGCTTACCTTGTCATATTCGATCTCCGGGAAGATGATCTGTTCCTTGATGCCCAGAGTGTAGTTGCCTCTGCCATCGAAGGCAGTGTTGCTGACACCTCTGAAGTCTCTTACTCGTGGTAATGAGACATTGACGAGCTTGTCAAGGAAGTCATACATCTTTTCGCCTCTGAGAGTAACTTTGCATCCGATCGGAGTGTCTTCTCTCAGTTTGAAGTTGGCGATGGATTTCTTAGCCTTGGTGATGACCGGCTTCTGACCGGCGATCATTGTCATATCGGCTACTGCATCTTCAAGCTGCTTAGGTTCGCTGACTGCTTCACCGACACCCATGTTGATAACTATCTTGGCAATCTTTGGAGCTTCCATTGTTGACTTGTAGTTATGTTTCTTGATTAATGCAGGTCTGATTTCTTTTACATATTTTTCCTGTAAACGGTTCATTACTTATCTTCCCCCTTTACACTCTTTTTCTTGGTAGCTGCCTTTTTGGTTGTTTCCTTCTTGGCAGTTTCCTTTTTAGCAGTTTCTTTCTTGGCTGTTGTCTTCTTGGCTGTCTTCTTAGCTGCTTTCTTGGTTTCAGCTAATTTGACGTTAGAAACAGAGATCGGAAGTTCCTTGTTGATGATACCGCCGTCTGGGTTAGCGTTGGATGGCTTTGAATGTCTTTTTACGACGTTGACGCCTTCAACGATAACACGGTTTGATCTAGGAAGAGCTGCCAATACTTCAGCTACGACACCCTTGTCGTCGCCAGCGATAACTTTTACTTTGTCACCTTTTTTGATCTTCATGAGTTCCTCCTACAGTACTTCCGGTGCTAAAGACACAATCTTCATATAGTCTTTATCACGAAGTTCTCTTGCTACCGGGCCGAAGATACGAGTTCCAAGCGGAGTCTTATCATCCTTAATGATAACGGCTGCGTTGTCATCGAACTTGATGAAGGAACCGTTTTCTCTTCTGAGTCCGTATTTTGTTCTAACGATTACGGCCTTGACGACCTGACCTTTCTTAGCTGTGCCACCAGGTGTAGCGTCCTTGACTGAGCAGACAACGACATCACCGATGTTGGCATACTTTCTTCTTGAACCGCCTAAGCAGCGAATTACCAGCAATTCCTTGGCACCGGTGTTATCCGCAACTTTTAATCTAGCTTCATTACTAATCATGTGCGTTCCTCCTACAGAATTACTGCCTTTTCAACTACTCTTACCAGACGGAAGTGAACTTCCTTGGAAAGGGTTCTTGTTTCCATGATCTCTACAGTGTCACCGACTTTGGCTTCATTGTTTTCATCACGTACTTTGAATTTTCTAGTGAATTTAGTGCCTTTGCCATATAAAGGATGGTTCTTCTTTTCATTGATGGCAACGACGATTGTTTTTTCCATCTTGTCAGATGTTACAACTCCTGTCAGAGTTCTACGTGTAGCTCTTTCCATTTTTTACCCTCCTTTATTTAGCTTCGCCTTTTCTTTCGCGTAATACGGTCATGATTCTGGCGATTGATTTCTTTAACTCTCTGATACGCATTGGGTTTTCGATCGAACCTGTTGCTCGAGCGAATCTAAGGTCGAATAGTTCGACTTTCATGTCATCCAAAGACTTTAACAGTTCTTCAGAAGATTTTTCTCTTACTTCTTTGATATTCATAACTATTCACCTTTCTTGATAAATTTAGCCTTGATAGGTAATTTGTTCTGACCGAGTCTCAAAGCTTCTCTGGCGGTTGCCTCATCGACACCACCGATCTCGAACATGACTCTGCCTTTCTGAACAACAGCTACCCAACCTTCAGGGGCACCTTTACCTGATCCCATACGTACTTCCAGAGGCTTTTTGGTTCTTGCTAACTGTGGGAAGATCTTGATCCAGACCTGGCCACCACGGTTCATGTATCTGGTCATGGCAACACGGGCTGCCTCGATCTGATTTGAAGATACATATCCGCCTTCCAGGGCAACTAAGCCGTATTCACCGAATGCGACTTCTCTGCCGGCTTTTGACTTACCTTCGTAACTCAAACGATGAGGACGACGATACTTAGTTCTTTTTGGCATTAACATAATTATTCAGCATCCTCCTTTTTGACTTCGTCTTTGACTTCTTCAACTACTGGAGCTGCAGCTGTTTCTTCAGCTTTCGCATCAGCAGTCGGAGCCTGTCTTCTAGGACGTCTGTCCCTGTTGTTGTTTGGACGGCCCATTGATTTTGGTTTTTCCGGTTCTTTGACCATTTCGCCCGGTAAAACTTCACCACGGCAGATCCAGACTTTGACACCTAATTTACCATAGGCTGTCATAGCTTCTTCCCAGGCATAGTCGATATCTGAACGCAATGTATGAAGTGATACAGAACCTTCAGAATAGCCTTCACTTCTGGCGATATCGGCACCGCCTAAACGGCCGGAAATAGCTGTCTTGATACCTTTTGCACCAGCTCTCATAGTCTGCTGGATAGCACGCTTCTGAGCTGTACGGAATGACTGTCTTTCTTCAAGCATCTTGGCGATCTTGAGGGCGACAAGTCTTGCATCCAAGTCAGGGTTGGCAACTTCAACAATATTGATGTTGATGTCCTTGCCACCTGTAGCCTTGGCTAATTTCTTCTTTAATTCTTCGATCTTGGATCCATCTGATCCTACGAACATACCTGGACGAGCAGTTCTGATGATAAGGTTGACACGATTCTTGCTTCTTTCGATCTCGACGCGTGATACTAAGCAATCAGCGCAGTCTTTCAAAATAAGTTCACGAATCTTAACGTCTTCTAATAACAGATCGCCATATTCTTTTTCAGCGTACCATCTTGATTCCCAATCACGGATGACGCCGACTCTTAATCCTATTGGACTTACTTTCTGACCCATTGTTTTCCTCCTTATCTTTCTGCTACCACAACAGTGATGTGGCTGGTTCTTTTCATGATCGGTGAAGCTGAACCCTTCGCTCTAGGCATGAATCTCTTGAGAGTGACGCCTTCGTTAGCGTAGCATTCCTTCACATATAACTTATCCTCGTCCATCTGGAAGTTATGAGTTGCATTTGCGACAGCACTCTTAACGACCTTATAAGTTATTCTGGCGGCCTTGTTAGGTGTAAACTTCAGGATGCCCATGGCTTCCTTGACGTCCTTGCCTCTAACCAGGTCGAGAACCAATTTAGCTTTTCTTGTTGTAACTCTTACAGTTCTGGCGGTAGCGCTAGCTTGAGTTGCCAATGGCTGTTTAACTTCTTCTTCAACTTTTTTCTTTCTTGGCATATGTGCTCTCCTTACGCTTTCTTGTCATCAGCGTTAGCGCCGTGACCACCGAACTTTCTGGTTAATACAAATTCACCGAGCTTATGGCCGACCATATCTTCTGTAACATATACAGGGACATGTTCCTTGCCATTGTGCACTGCGAATGTATGTTCGACGAATGCAGGGAAGATCGTAGATCTTCTTGACCAAGTCTTAATGACTTCTTTTTTGCCGGCAGCATTCAATGCTTCGACTTTCTTCAGAAGATGTTCATCAACAAATGGACCTTTCTTTAAACTTCTACTCATTTTCCTTCCCCTTTCTACTTATCATTTCTTCTTCTGATGATCAGATCATTAGAAGCTTTCTTGTGCTTTCTGGTCTTGACACCCATGGCTTTCTTGCCCCATGGAGTCATTGGTGACTTACGTCCGATCGGAGTTCTGCCTTCACCACCACCATGAGGGTGATCGACAGGGTTCATGACCGAACCTCTTGACTGAGGTCTGATGCCTTTCCAGCGGTTTCTGCCGGCTTTACCCCAGTTGATCAGCGAGTAGTCTTCGTTGCCGACGACACCGATCGTAGCACGGCAGTTGCCCAGCACTTTTCTCATTTCTGTTGAAGCAAGTCTGATCGTTACATACTTCTCTTCAACAGCCAGGATCTGAGCGCTTGCACCGGCTGCTCTGGCGAGCTGGCCACCTTTACCAGGTTTCAATTCAATGTTGTGTACGATTGTACCTTCAGGCATGTATCTCATTTCACAGCAGTTGCCGACCTTGATATCAGCTTTCTCGCCGGAAACGACTTTCATACCAACGTTTAAGTCTTTTGGAGCGATGATGTATCTCTTCTCACCATCGGCATAGAACAGCAATGCAATGTTCGCATTTCTGTTTGGATCGTATTCGATAGCCTTGACTGTAGCTGGGATACCATCCTTATTTCTCTTGAAGTCGATGATTCTGTATTTCTGCTTGTGACCACCGCCTTGATGTCTACTTGTGATTCTGCCTGTATTGTTACGGCCGCCGTTTGACTTCTGTGATACTAACAAGCTCTTTTCAGGTGTGCTCTTAGTGATCTCTTCGAAAGTCAGGGTAGTCATACCACGTCTTCCAGGAGTAGTAGGCTTATACTTTTTAATAGCCATTTTTAAATTTTCCTTTCATGCATTTTATCCGGAAATAGCATTTTTCTTCCGATAATTTGAATCGATTACTTATCAGCTAAGATGTCGATCTTGTAACCATCCTTAAGCTTGATGTAAGCCTTCTTTAAATGGTTGGTCTTGCCAACGTATCTTCCCATACGCTTGGTCTTTGGTTTCTGGTTGACAACATTTACGGAATCAACCTTGACGTTGAAGATCTCTTCGATCGCCTGTTTGATCTGGATCTTGTTTGTGCCCTTGGCAACCTCGAATACGACGGTATTCTGGTTTTCCTGAGCCATAGTCTTTTCTGTTACAAGAGGACGGACGATAATGTCTCTAGCGTTACTCATTACTTAATACCTCCCCTAATTTTGTTGCAGCAGTCTTGGTCAGAACAAGCTTGTTGGCATTCTGCAGATCATAGATATTCAAACCTTCTACAGTGACCATTACGATGTTCCCCAGATTTCTTGCGCTTAAGTAGCAGTTTTCGAATTTTTCATCAGCATCGACTACGAATAATGCTTTTCTGTCAATTCCGAGGTTCTCCAGTACTTTAGTGAAGTCCTTGGTCTTGATGTTTTTCATTTCAACGTTTTCAACGCAGATCAGATTCTTGTCAGCAGCCTTAAGTGTCAGACCGCTTCTAAGTGCCAGTCTTCTGACTTTTCTGTTGAGCCTGAAGGTATGAGATCTAGGTGTAGGACCAAATGCGATAGCACCGTGTCTGTACTGTGTAGCTCTCGTCGTACCTTGTCTTGCTCTACCTGTACCCTTCTGTCTGAAAGGCTTCTTACCGCCACCGGAAACTTCCGCTCTGGTCTTGGTGTCATGAGTTCCCTGTCTCCATGAACTCTGCTGTCTCAATAAGGCATCAAATATTGCCTGATTGTTTACTTCGCAAGCAAATACTGAATCAGCTAATTCAACATCGCCGACTTTCTTACCAGTTAAATCCAATACATCTAACTTCATAATTATTCAGCCTCCTTGCTTAATAATGTCTGAGGCTCAACATGTTTTACCTTCTTAGCAGTAGTCTTTACGATGACCAGGCCCTTCTTAGGTCCAGGTACGTTGCCCTTGACTAACATGTAATTCTTCTCAGCATCTACCTTGATTACTTCCAGATTCTGGTTGGTAGTAGTGAAACCACCATCCTGACCTGGCATCGGTGTATT
>JAFWKS010000373.1 GCA_017511325.1 Erysipelotrichaceae bacterium | reverse complement strand
CATGTATTTCAATTACTTGTTTTCTCGGTGAAATAATTCATGATGATCACCGATAATGCGATAGTTCCCAAAGCTGCGAAAGTTCCTAACCAACCTTTGAATACATAAGGCAGATTGATAATAAAATTCATTGGTTCAAAATTCATCTTTATCTACCTCCTAAAGGAAGAAACTCAGCATCAGACCGCCTGCGACAACGGAAGCGATCTGGCCGGAAACATTGACGCCCATCGAATGCATGAGCAGGAAGTTCTGATTGTCTTCCTGAAGTCCCATCTTGTGGATGATCCTTCCGGACATCGGGAAAGCCGAAATACCGGCGGCACCGATCATCGGATTGACCTTCTTCTTGAGGAAGAGGTTCAGAAGTTTTGCGAACAGGACACCGCCTGCTGTATCAAAGACAAATGCGAACAGGCCCAAAGCCAGAATCAGCAGCGTATCGACAGAAAGGAACTGTTCAGCCTGCATCTGTGAAGCGATCGTCAGGCCAAGGATCAGGGTGATCAGATTGGCTAAAGCGCCCTGAGCTGTATCGGAAAGTGATCCTAAAACGCCGCATTCCTTCAAGAGATTGCCAAACATCAGGAAGCCAACCAGTGATACGGAAGCCGGTGAAACGAATCCGGCAATGATCGTGATGATGATCGGGAACAGGATCCTGGTCAGTCTAGAGACATCCTTTGGTTCGTAGTCCATTCTGATCATCCTTTCCTTCTTAGTGGTAAGCAGTCTTATTACCGGAGGCTGAATGATCGGAACCAAGGCCATATATGAATAGGCAGCGACCATGATCGGGCTCAGATATGTTGAATGCAGTTTCTGAGCAACGACGATCGCTGTAGGTCCATCAGCAGCACCGATCGTTGCGATCGAAGCCGCATCATTGACCGGGAAGAACATCGATGCCAGAACAAAGGTAAAGAAGATACCAAACTGGGCAGCTGCTCCAAACATCATCAGCATCGGATTTGAAAGCAATGGTCCAAAATCGCACATCGCGCCGATACCGATAAACAGAAGCAGCGGGAACAACTCGTTGGAGATGCCCATCTCATAAAGCGTTGATAACGGTCCTTCCTGGAAGACACCGTTAACATACTGGTTTACTGCTCCGGAGAACGGAAGGTTTACCAGTATCGCACCAAAACCTATCGGCAGCAGAAGTGACGGTTCCATATCTTTGACGATCGCCAGATAGATAAGGATACCTCCTATCACCCACATCGTTACCTGCTGCCAGGTCAGGGCGAAGATATTTTCATACAGAAAGCTCATTTATACTCCCCTTTCTAAATGGAAACTTATTTCCCCGGAAAGGATATTTGTTTCCTTTTCATCGGCGATGATCTTTAAGGAATAGTCTTCATCTATGCCGATGACTTTGATCGATCTTGATCCTCCATGGATCTCTGCTACAGCGCTTTTGCCTTTAAGATAGTCATATCCCTTTATCTGTTGATAGCGATCTTGCTTAAGACCATCCAAAAGAGAATCATATATT
>JAFWKS010000372.1 GCA_017511325.1 Erysipelotrichaceae bacterium | reverse complement strand
GGCCACGGCTTATACAAGATCGTCTGTGTCGCTGATGAAGAAGACCTGGCATTATATTCCGAATATGCCAAAACAGAACTGAAAGATATCGACTTCATCATCTCCTGCGGTGACCTTAAACCGGAGTATCTGGAATTTCTGGTCACGATGTCAAACAAGCCGTTATACTACGTCAAAGGCAATCATGACGACCGTTATGACATCGCACCTCCTGGAGGCTGCACCTGCATCGATGATGATGTGATCGAACATCAGGGTCTCAAGATCCTGGGCCTTGGCGGATCGGTCAGATATTCAAGAGCCAAATATCAGTACACCGAACTGCAGATGGAAAGAAGGATCAGAAAGCTCAGACGCAAGATCAGAAAGGCCGGTAACATCGACATCGTGGTGACACATGCGCCGATCAAAGGCTATGGTGATCTTCCGGACTTCGCTCATCAGGGCTTTGCATGTTTCGAAAAACTGCTCAACGATCTGCATCCGCGCTACTGGCTCTTTGGCCATGTACATCTGAATTATCAGTACAAACTCGAAAGAGTCATCGAACATAAAGATACCAAGATCATCAACTGCTACGACAAATATCGAATCGAATTCTGATCTTGATCAAAGCTAACAAAAACAAGCTCATGAAGCTTGTTTTTTCGTTTTATCAGTTGTTTTCTTCGCCTTTTTCTTTTCGGCCTTTTGTTCTATTTCGTTTTCCGCTCTTCTTCTTTCAATGAATCTGTCAAACTGCAGTTTAAGCAAAGCGGCACACGGTACAGCCAGCAGCATGCCCAGCACGCCGCCGATCTCACCGCCGGCGATCAAAGCCACGATGACTAGTACCGGGTGGATCTCAACGTTGTCACTGAGAAGTTTAGGATTGATGATATTGCCATCGATCGCCATGACAAGACCCAGCACAGCACCACCGGCAGCCAGGTGGAACATCGATCCTTCCGAGATGGCAACGACAGCCAAAGAAGCGAAACCCAGGATCGGTCCGACATAAGGGATGAGGTTTCCGATACCGGTAATAAGGCCAATGACCACGGCATATGGAACTCTCAGTATCACCAAAGCGATCGTCACCATGACGCCGACCAGGAAGGCATCGATCGACTGACCGCGGATGTATCCGGAAAAGACGCGATCCGCATCCTTTGAGAAATCCGCAAGTTTCTTCCTTGTTTCTTCGCTCGTGAAGACATCAAGCACATTCTGCCAGTATTCGGCGATGTGTGAATCCAGAAGGAAGTAGACCGCAAAGATATTCGCAAACAGCAGTGTTGAAGCACCGGAGCTGACATTATTGAAGACATTGGAAAGGATCGTTCCAATATTGCCCAGATTGATGTTGAACTTGGCCAGTTCAGCTTCAACTGAAGCCCAGAACTTTGAGAAATCATTGGTTATCATATTGATGAATTCCGTCAGATCCTTGACTTCGATCTTATCGATGCTGCGGGTGACCGTCATGATCAAAGCCAGCAGTATCAGGACAACGAAGATCAGGATCATCGTGAAAGTCACGGCAACGCTGATGACGCGGGCTTTCTTTTCGTTGTTTATGCTGTAGAAGACTCTGTTTTCAAAGAATTCGACCAGCGGTTCAAGAAGATAAGCTAAAGCCATGCCCAGGATCAGCGGTCCCAGGATCGCCACAAAGAAATTCAGGATATTTCTCGTCTTGGAATAGAAAGTAAAAATGATCAGGCCCATCACGAATATCATCAGGGTCGTTTTGATTATATACAGCGATAATTTTGAATACTTCTCATCGTAGAACTGCTTAAAAAACTTCATAGGACACCTCGTCAAAAATTCCTTATAATTTTATCACTTTTTTATCAGGATATCCTTCCAGATCTCGATCAGTTTCTCAAGGCTTAAAGCCGCATTAGCCGGAGAACTTGAAGGAAGATATATGGCATCCCTTTTCAGCTCAGCTTTCAGATAGCGGTCATAGAGTTTTTC
>JAFWKS010000371.1 GCA_017511325.1 Erysipelotrichaceae bacterium | reverse complement strand
GTATTCTCAGGCAAAACTAGTCAGATGCACAAAAGGAACTGTCATTGATGTAGCGGTCGATATCAGAAAAGGTTCATCGACTTACGGCAAGTATGTGACGTGTGAATTGAGTGATGAAAACAAACGTATGTTCTATATACCAAGAGGCATGGCTCATGGCTTTTTAACGGTCACAGATGACGTGGAATTTCAATATAAATGTGATAACCTGTATAATAAAGAATCTGAGGGCAGTATCAGATATGATGACCCGACAATAAATATTGATTGGGGAAATTTACTCAATGGTATTGAACCGGTTTTATCAGAAAAAGATAAAACAGCTCCTAAACTGGAAGAATGTAATGCGAACTTCAAATACTAAAAAGAATAGACAAAAAATGGTGGCTTTATTAGCAGCTATGCTGCTGTTTTTTGTTTTGGGAATAATTGCCGGTAAGATCGTAAACAAAAGTAGAGAAGAAACCAAACTCGATGTTGATGTTATCGAAAACGAACTCAATACCGGCGAAACTCAGCCTGATGAACAAACTGAAACAATAATTGAAGAGCCTGATACAGAAAAGAAAATAGCGGTTAGGACAATCGAAGGAAAGAAGAAAGTTATCTATGAACCAGAGGGGCCCGGTTATAGATATAGTCCATCTATCATGAGAAACGAAGATGGTTCCGTTGATATATGGATAGTTTCCCCTGGCAATAACAGCACCCAATGGGATTACATCAGATATTTACACAGTAATGACAGAATTGATTGGTCGGAAGAAGAAATTGTACTCAGGCCGACTAAAAATTCAAAAGATCAGTGTTCAGTATGTGATCCAGGAGTTATATATTTCAATGATTATTATTACTTAGGATATACATCTACCAGCGATTATGACAGAAATGGTTATGATAATTCTGTTTTTGTTGCGAGAAGTAAGAATCCGGACGGGCCTTTTGAGAAATGGAACGGTAATGGATGGGGAGGAGATCCTGAACCAATAATAGAATACGATGGAGACCCTGATGGCTGGGGTGTCGGCGAAGTAAGCTTTGTGATAAAAGACAAAGTTCTGTATATCTACTATACATATAACAATAACAAAGTGTTCGCTTTGCATACTGCCAGAGCAGATCTAACTGAAAACTGGCCCGAAACGATCAGAGACAAACAAATTGCTATAGAAGAAAAAGGTTTCGATGCAGCCGAGATTGTTTATGTTGAAGATATTGATATGTTCATGCTGTTTGGTATTACTGATAGTTTTACAAGTGGATCTAGACTTGAAGCAATGCAATCAGAGGATGGCTTGAATTTTACCGATATAGATATCATTGATTGTTATATAGATGAGTATTCGTTAGGCATGGGAGTAGAAAAAGACAAAAACGGTCATGTAAGAACAGGTGAGGAACTTTTTATTGGTTATGGCTTTGGATATGTTTGGTCCCAATGGACGGGAAGACTTAGAAATATAATAATAACGCAGGAATAAGAATGTCGATAGGAGATAGAGATATCTCCTTTATTTTGGTAAAATTTACTTATCAAGATAATTGAGAGGTTTTTGTTATGAAAATATTGGTTACAGGTGCTGCAGGCTTTATCGGTTCAAACTTTGTTTATTACGAGCTTGGAAAATATCCGGAAGATGAAATAGTCGCATTGGATCTTTTAACATACGCAGGCAATCTTAAGAATCTGGATGGCTGCAAGGATAATCCAAAGTTTAAATTTGTCAAAATGGATATCAGAGACAGAGAAGCCATCAACAAGCTGTTTGAAGAAGAAAAGTTTGATGTTGTTGTAAACTTTGCTGCTGAAAGCCATGTTGACAGGTCTATAACAGATCCTGAAGTATTCCTTAAAACCAATATTATCGGCACAGAAGTGCTGATGGACGCTTCCTTAAAATATGGTGTAAAAAGGTATCACCAGGTTTCTACAGATGAAGTGTACGGCGATCTGCCTTTAGAGGCGACTGATTCGTTCTTTACGGAAACCACGCCGTTACATACAAGTTCACCATATTCAGCTTCCAAAGCATCTGCTGACCTTCTTGTTATGGCATACCATAGAACGTTCGGCTTGAATATGACTATTACCAGATGTTCAAATAACTATGGTCCATATCAGTTTCCTGAAAAACTGATCCCACTGATGATAAACAATGCCAGACACGATAAATCATTACCTGTATATGGCGAAGGCTTGAATGTCAGAGATTGGCTGCATGTCTATGACCATTGTTCGGGTATTGATCTGGTCATGAGACATGGAAGAAACGGAGAAGTCTACAATATAGGCGGTCATAACGAAAGACGTAACATTGATGTTGTTAAGACGATTTTAAAGGAACTTGATAAGCCAGAAACATTGATTACATATGTAACCGATAGAAAAGGCCATGATCTAAGATATGCGATCGATCCTACCAAGATCGAAACTGAACTTGGCTGGAAACCAAAATACAATTTTGAAAGCGGAATTAAAGAAACGATCGAATGGTATATGAATAATCAGGAATGGATGGATAATGTAACATCCGGTGATTATTTGAATTATTACGAAAGAATGTACGGAAACAGATAATGAGAGTACTGGTAACCGGAGCTAACGGACAATTAGGCCACGATGTTGTCAACGAACTCATCAAAAGAGGTCACAAAGTTATCGCAACTGATGTTGTGGATTCTTTGGAAATGGCGGTTGACAGATATAAAAGACACTATGAGTTCTATCCGATGAACATTGTCAGTTCGGTTGTGGTTGAAGATACTATCAGCAAGACAAGACCCGAGGCCATCATTCATTGTGCTGCCTGGACAGCAGTTGATGCAGCTGAAGAGGAAGAGAATAAACAGAAGGTCTACAACATAAATGTCGTAGGAACCAGGAATATTGCCGAAGCTGCCAAGAAATATGATTGCAAAGTCCTGTATCTGAGTACGGATTATGTTTTCAATGGCAAAGGTGAAG
>JAFWKS010000370.1 GCA_017511325.1 Erysipelotrichaceae bacterium | reverse complement strand
GATCTCAACTAATGAATGACCTACCGCATCGGAGAAGGCTGCCTTATCCCTGAACAGGATCTCTTCAGGAAGGATCCTGTCTTTTTCAAAGGCATGTCTTAATAAATATTTGCCCATATTGTATTTATTAAGTTTAAGTTCGGGATCGATGGACATTACATATCTTACAAACTTCAGATCGCCAAACGGCACTCTGGCCTCCAGTGAGTTGGCAGAGATACAGCGATCGGCTCTTAAAACGTCATACATGTAGAGTTCCCTGATCCTTTTTTCCTCTTCTTTCTGGAACTCATCGGCACTTGGCGCAAAATCAGTATACTTGTAGCCAAAGAGTTCATCGGATATCTCGCCGGTAAGAAGTACCTTGACATCGCCTGTCTCTCTTATCTTCTTGCATAAAAGATACATGCCTATCGAAGCTCTGATCGTCGTGATATCCCAGCTTTCAAGAATTCGGATCACTTCCGGCAAAGCCTCTATAACATCTTCCTTAGTTATGATGACTTCAGTGTGTTTACTGCCGATGTAGTCAGCCACTTTCCTGGCATACTTGAGATCGATCGCATCTTTTTCCATACCAATCGAATAAGTCAGGATTGGTTTATCTTCCAGTTTCTGGGCGATCGCACATACAAGTGATGAATCAAGTCCTCCGCTTAACAGATACCCTATCTTTGCATCCGCATCCATTCTTTTTTTCACGCCATCGATCAGATAATCATGGATCTTCTCACAAGCTGTTTCGAGATCATCATCACTGTATTTTTCAACCTTTTCAATCTTCGTATAACTTACAAATTCGCCATCAAGATAATAGGAACCGATCGGAAACGGATGGATGTCCTTACAGAAAGGCATCAGACTTTCTGCCAGAGAACCGAAAGCGATCTTTCCGTTATCTGTATAGCCGTAAAACAGCGGTCTGATTCCGATAGGATCTCTGGCTGCCAGCCATTCATGTTTCATCTGATCATAGATGACCATGACAAATTCCGCATCCAGCATTTCAAACATCTTCAGTCCGTACTTTTCATATAACGGCAGTATGATCTCACAATCGCTCTCAGATATGAATTCATAGTCCTTTTCAAGTTCTTTCTTCAGTTTCCTGAACCCGTAGATCTCACCATTGCATACACAGGCCTTGTCATGAAGCCAGAACGGCTGCATGCCCTGTTCTGTAAGCTCCATGATCGCCAGTCTTTCAAAACCGATGATCCCGTCAGGAACTTCAACAGCTTCAGACTGATCAGGTCCTCTTTTGCTCAATGTTGAAAGACCTTTTTCAAACTTCTCTAAATCAGTTTCATGATCGGTCGATACCAGTATTCCGCACATATCAATGCCCCCTTAAACTAAAAACAGTCCTTATCCCCAAGGGACGAAGGACTGTCATACTCCGCGGTACCACCCAAATTATCGGTCTAATCCGATCACTTTACGATCGACTATCATCGATCTCCGATTCTAACGGTTCGGCTCCGTCGGTTACTACTATTGTTTCGTTCCGAAGCTCCCGGGTGTTCTTTCTTCAGCATCTCATACAGATTTTCCACTGTCATCTGCTCACTATCAATCGATTATCTGCTTACTTTTCCCGATCTCAACTTATGTAAATTATTATATTATTTTCTGAAAACAAGTCAATATTTTCAGAAATAATTTTACAAAAGTTACTGTTCACAAACAAATCATGCCCACCCACATGGTTTTTTGTTATTAGATAGATGTTTTTCATTATTTTATAAGAAGTCGTAAAATGGTCGTATAGAAAAGGCACTTGTATATAAAAGTGCCGATAAATAATGCATTATTTTACAAAACCACAGCTGACTCTTAATCAGAGGGTCTGGGGTTCGAGCCCCCAGGGAATCACCATCGAGAACAATAAGTCCGAAAGGACTTTTTTTATTTCATATGTGTCAAAACGCCTTTAAAATAAGGATATTCCTTTATTTTGAGTTTTCTGAAAACTCCGAAACAGAAGAAATAATACAAATCATCAAAAATAAGAAAAATCGATTGTCAGAATAATAAGTGTCGTAAAAACGTCGTAAAATCAGTACTCTTTTTTCAGTTTTTGAAGGGGTGTCGTATAAAGAACATTTTACATACTCATCTCATATCCCTTATTATGGCTTTTATTCAATTCAAGGTATTCCCTGATTTCCTTTTCGATCTCCCTTTGCCGTTTTGATAGAAGGCTTCCTATTCCCTTGGCTATGGCTCTATCCGGTTTTCTCGATGACAATCTGTCCCTGACGATAGAAGGATCCTTAGAGCCGTAAATTTCAATCGTATGGAAAATAAAGATGCATTTGAAAAGATTTGCAACCATCTTGAAATCGATCCGATTGTTTTGCTGGATCCTAATATTCTTGGCAACTATCTAAAAACTCAAAATAGCAACGGTGATATTGAAAAAATAGACATTGATGATATTAGACAATATATAACGTCATATGGAAAAGGATTCCGTTAGTTTGACATTAGTAATTTCAGTGATGAATTTTTTCTTAAGCTTTTTGAAGATTCACAATATGGATACTCTCTTTCGGCTGAACAAAAAGCATTCTTCTTCAGCAAACTTATAGAAGCAAGAGAAATATTTACTGGTTTAATTTTTGATTTCTTTGATACCAGAGGAGAAAACGATGAGTACCCGGAAGACTTTTATAAAAAATTCGTGTCGTGGTTTGATAGAAATATCAAAAATAAAGGTCTAAACGATTAATAAACGCAATGATGGAATCCAATGATTATTTAAACTAAACAACCAATTTCATTTAACTTCAATAATCTCATCAAAGCCGGTGGTTATTTCTTTTGATTTATCGTGTGTCACTTCTATCAAAATACCATCAATTCTTTTTAAAGCTTCATGTATTATTATTGATGTTTTTTTATCAATGCTCGATGTAGGTTCATCAAATATATAGATGCTCGCATCTTTTAATAAAGTTCTTGCTACAGCTATTATTTGCTTTTGGCCGCCAGACAGATTCTTACCATTTTCTAATATCTTAGAGTTCAAGTTTAAATCGTTTTTTCCTAAAACTTTATTTATTTCGCATTCCTCAATTACTTTGTTTAACCTGCTTTTGCTATAATTCTTAAACATCGTTATATTGTTAAAAATAGTATGCAGAAATATTTAAATAATTGTTTAACAATATAACAAATTCTTCCGATTACAACTGTACTATTTGTCAAAATGATAAATGCAATCTAATTGAATTAATAAGAAATATTTTCTATCATCAACTGCTATGGATTTTCTGATGGATCTTTTCTGCCTCCAGCAAATCATTTGGCATTTCGTAAAAACTTTCAAACTGTTTGATAATAATCAAATTGTGCCATATAGTTGAAACATCAGATTTTAACAGATTTAAGAAAGCTTCTTCCTATTCTTCATATATCGGTGTTGTGCCTGGCGAAGATTCTTCATCAAAGAGTATCAGAAGACTGGACATAGCCAAGACAGGAAATGTCTTTGACACCCAATTATCCATAAATATTGTCATCCTAACGCAAAATAAAACTAATATAATCCGTCCTTCAACCTGCTACCAGGTAATTCTGATAATGTTCTAATGACCAGACTCTTATCCCTCTGATTGGACTTCGCGATTGTCCGCTCTGTTTCATCCAGATCTGATAGGAAAGCAAAGTTTTTCTTTAGTCTGTCAATCATTTCTTCGGCAGTCGGTGCCGGTACGGCAAGCGTGCCTATGTCTTCCGCATCAACATCTTTAGGATTCCTTCCGTTAAGCCATTTCTCAGGATCAAATACAGAGGGATCATGAGCAGGATGCCAATAAATATTTCCATAATGCATACCATAGGAATCAACCCAGATCTTCAGCACGACCAGGCGCCTGATCAGACTTTTATCGATCGTGCCAGATACTGTCATATTCTCCGTGATCCAGTTCAGGTCGTACATATCTCTGGCAGTACTTGTTCTGTTTAATCGTGCAATCTTTTCGGCCATATTTTCTTCAAGGCGGACGGTATGTATTTCAGGAAGAGAAAAGCCATATTGTTTGTGGATCGGCAGCTCAACAATAGACCTTTTTACCGGCTCAAGCCAGGGATAGGATGCAAAGTCAAGCTTGGTCCTGAATATCTTGCCTTCATTGAATTGACTTTCAAGCCCGATATACCACTTGTTTCTGCGTTCGCTGACAGAATATCTGAACGGTCCCAATGTCAAACCATTGATCTCGTTGACAAAATCAAAAGCGATCTCCTTTTGGTCGGAATACTCGTTATCGATCGAAAAATCCAGATCCAGTGAGAATCTGCCTTCCTTTCCAGCATAAAGCTTTCTAATCGCTGTCCCGCCTTTTATGCATATTTCATCCATTTTTCCGATATCTTCCAAATATGACAGCAGAAGATCCTGGGCAATATCGATGATTGCAGCTTCCTTCCCGGGCGCTCCGCTTCCTGTCGGTGTGTGTCTGGCAATATAGCCTTCAGTCAGATTTACTTTGTCAAAGGATATCATTTTACTCTCTCCATTTCTTTTGGTGAAAAAGGAAGCACCGTATCGGATATCATCCATTTCTGATCGTTTCTTACAGCAGATTCTCTTGAACCAAATCTTATTTTGGAAGAAGGCTTCGATATGTTGTTATAGATTGTATCCGAAGCACCAGGAAACATATTCTGCAAAAGATAGCCTGTTCTTCTTTTTACAGAATCGTTCTTATCGCTTAACTCCAGCAGAATATTCTCTGTTGTTGTTTCATAGACAATATCAGGGATCCATTCCATGGCACTTTCCCAGGAACGTATGATATCCGGTTTGGATGCGATGTGAACTATGATACTCTCAGGAACCAAACACAATATATTCTTTTCTTTTCTCGGTTCGATTACGGGCGTATATCTAAATGCTGCAATCGGTTCAGAAATTCGTTTTCTTGGAATCTTCTCAAATGCCAGTTCTTTAATTGCCGGTATCCTATCAGCCAGTCCCAAAGCCCAGGCAGCGGTCTGCAGACAGATATAACATCTGATATCGGGGTTTGCTTTCTGGAATACTCTAATATCTTTCAGAGGTTCATTTCTAGAATAAGGGCCTGCCATCGACGCTGGCGCAAACTCCCACACTCCCCGATGTGAAGTAGGAAGCAACCATCCGGACCGATTCAATCTAGACACAATCTTGTACGGGTCAGTTAAAATCCCGTATTTTTTTGCCAATACGGTTATTTCATCTGATGTAACATACGTTTTATTATCCAGTTCTAGTTCTTCCAGTATATGGGACATAGATTGTGATATAGTTCGTGTCATAATTACATGTTTCCTATCATATTTTGACATATTATTGTATTATTTGACACTATTTTATAATTTCAGAATAGTTTTGTAAATACGCTCTAAATGACAGGCATGGCATCTTTTGATCCTTCTGTCATTTACCTCCATCCTGTTGACATAATCGAATTCAACACCGCGGTCTGCCAGACAGACATTGAAGGTGCTCATGAACATTCCTTTACCGATCGTTTCTTCCAGTTCATTAAGGGCTTCACAGATCTTTTCAGCTG
>JAFWKS010000032.1 GCA_017511325.1 Erysipelotrichaceae bacterium | reverse complement strand
GGGTATGATTTTACTCATAGCCTGTTTTTCATGTCCGTTGTGATGTCAACTTAAGTTAGTGACATTATCCTGATGAGCCTTTTTAAATCCAGTTTTGAAAATACAGCAGAAAAGAAAAAAAGATACTGCTTCTTGATGGTCATTTCATATGCAATCGATGGCGGTTTTTTCTAGAATATTATTAAGGATGGTAGCGATATGAAAGAAAAAATCAATGTATTTGATTATGCTGAACTTATCAGCAAGTCTCTGAGGCCTGGTATACTTCTTAACAGCAACGGCGACAAGTTCAACAGTATGGTCATCGGCTGGGGACATCTCGGTGTGATCTGGGGAATGGACACATTCTGTGTCTATGTCAGAAGGTCGCGCTATACGAAATCCCAGATCGACAAGACGGGTGCTTTTACCGTATCTGTTCCGCTTTATGGCAAGCCAGATGAAAACATCAGCATGATCTGCGGCAAAAGATCGGGCAGGGATATCAATAAGGCTGATCATCTTACATTGGTCGATGCCGAAAAGAACAATGTTCCGGGCGTCAAAGAGTATCCGATCACAATCGAGTGTCAGGTCATCTATTCGCAGGATCAGGATCTTAAGGATATACCTCAGGATATCAAAGATCATTATTATGCAGATGAAGATGCCGACAATATCCATACACTCTACATCGGCAAGATCGTAAGCGCCTATATCATCAAGGAGGATTGACATGTCTGCGATATTCGACAGAGTAAGCATTAGAAAATATGAAGACAGAGCGGTTGAAGAAGAAAAGATCTTGGCTATCTTGAAAGCAGCCATGCAGGCACCATCTGCCTGTGATCAGCAGCCCTGGGAATTCTATGTGGTGACTGATAAAGAAACACTGAAAAAGCTTTCTGAGGTCTCACCTTATGCAGGCATGACCAAGGATGCACCGGCAGCTATCGTTTCCGTGTATCGTAAGGAATGTGAAGTACCAGAATATGCCCAGATCGATCTTTCCATCGCCATGGAGAATCTCTGGCTGGAGACTGCAGATCAGGGCTTAGGCGGCGTATGGCTTGGCATTGCGCCAAATGAAGAAAGGATGAAAAAGGTCGAAGAGGTCCTGAACGTCCCTGATCATTTAAGAGCTTTTGCGATCTTCCCGTTTGGCTACCCCGCTCAGCATAGAAAACAGGAAGACAGATTCGATGAGAAAAGGATCCACTACATCAGGTAAAAAGGAAGACCATATAGGCCTTCCTTTTTAAAAGCACAGCAGTTTCAAGGCGTATATACAGTTGTATCGGTTATTGTATAATAAATGTATAGAAAGAGGAAAAAAATCATATGATTAGAACCAAAGCAGTTAAACTGAGTGTCATTCAGGCTATCGCTTTCCGTCAGAAGATCTCTTCAGGCGGATCTGGTGTTACGCTTATCAGAAGCGATACCAAGCAGCCTGGCATTGCTTCGATCAGCAGGACTTCCGGTGAAGCCATACCGAATAAGCAGACCGATCTGAAGAAATTTCCTATGGAGGCATTTGCAGAAGCTCTGGAACTGACCAAAGGACTTCCTTACAAGAAACAAAAGGGTGTCAAGGCTGATGAAAAACTCTTTATGGAAGAACATAAGGAATTTGATGTATTCGAAGAAGAGGAGATCATCATCGATTCTGCCGAATATCAGAAGATCATCGACAGATATTCCGACAAAAACGGCAAGCTTTCCTACAAGCTCATGAACAAGGATTTTATCAAGTTTTTGAAATCCAGCAGTATCGTAAGGGATATGGTAGCTGAAGGAAAGAGTGCTGCCGCTATCCGCAACTATGTCATTTCAAACAAGATCAGAAATATCACCGGAAACGACAAGCTTACCAGCAAGGAGCTCAAGAAGATCGTCAAACTGCTTGATGAAGTAAGCCCGAAAGGCGTCTACAAGGAACTCGACAGCGAGATCAGAAGGATGCTTACAGCAAACAAAAAACGTTAGATCTCTATCCACATTTCATGAAAGACAGGACTTCACAGTGAAGTCCTTTTAATATGTGCAAGTAAGTAATAACAGAGTTAACCTAATATGATATTATTTTCTTAAGAGAAGTTTTTATATAATTCAAGGTATATTCAGATCATAAAACATAGAAAGGACTGATAAAATGATCTATTTGCTGACAAATCCTCTGGCTAATAATTCCAAGGGTATGGAAGATGCCAGAAAATGGAAAACTGACAATAATGCAGATTGTGAACTATTGAACCTTCTGGAAATAAAGGACCTGAAAGGTTTCTTTGACGGACTTAAAGAAGAAGATGAAGTCATCCTTTCCGGTGGCGATGGAACTCTGAATCATTTTGCCAATGAGATCTATGGATATGAATTCAAAAATCCGCTGTATTACATAAAATGCGGCAGCGGCAATGATTTCTTCCGTGACAATGAAAAGTATGCCGTAAACGGTAAGATCGATCTAAGACCGTTCCTTAAGAACCTGCCGCTTATAAGCGTCAAAGGTATCAAGAGGAGGTTCCTCAACG
Source organism: Erysipelotrichaceae bacterium (assembly GCA_017511325.1). Next base: position 790 of record JAFWKS010000032.1, on the reverse strand, counting down.
GCATCGGCTACGGGCTTGACGGTGAGACCTGCCGTGTAGGCGATATTCAAAGGGCAACTTCAGATAAACCGGTCAACTACAGCAATATCGCCATAAAGCTGCTTTTAGGCGGATATAAGCTCAAGAAAGCTACCGTGACTGTCGATGGGGAGACCAATACTTATGAAAACGTCTGGCTGGCTTCGACCATGAAGGGACGCTTCTATGGCGGAGGTCTGATGGTAGCTCCTGACCAGGACCGTTTCAACGAGGAAGGCACAGTCTCGGTCGTGACCCTGTACAAGAAAAACAGACTGGTGACACTGATGAGGTTCCCTTCACTGAATAAAGGCGAACATGTCCTAAAAAAAGACTGGGTAACAGTGAAGACCGGAAAGAATGTGACGGTCAGTTTTGATGAACCATGCGCCTTGCAGATAGATGGCGATGTCATAGAAGATGTGACGACTTATACGGTTGAAGCAGGTGTCTAGATGAACAGATATGATGTCGTGGTGATCGGAGCGGGAAACGGCGGCCTGGCTGCCGCCTGTACTGTCCTTAATGCCGGAAAGAGCTGCCTGGTATGCGAAAAGCACAATATCCCGGGAGGCTTTGCGACGAGTTTCGTCAGAGGACGTTTTGAATTTGAAGCATCCCTGCATGAATTCAACGGTATCGGTACCGTTGAACAGCCGGGCAGCACCAGAGAACTGTTTGAACAGCTAGGTGTAGCTGACAAGATCGAATGGATACAGCTCAAGGATGCCTATCATCTCATATCGGAAAAGGAAGGCTATGATTATGTCAT
>JAFWKS010000369.1 GCA_017511325.1 Erysipelotrichaceae bacterium | reverse complement strand
ATAAAAAAATAGAAATTAAGGAATCTATATTGTTGGTTAGATAGAAGAATGCTGTAGCTACACATATGTTTAAAATATTGTAGTACTATTATTATACACAAGCTAAATAATGAACTTTCCCTTTCATCCAAACAGAATCTTATCAAAGAAGGTGAAAATTTTGATGGGTTATAAATTGGATAAATATACAAAATCCTTATAAGCAACGACAAAAGCTAAAACCTGAGGTTTTAACAAGTCTGCTGATAGAAACAGAAGCGGGCATTACATAAACAAGAAACTGTTAATGAATCTGAACAGTTTCCTATATCTTTTCAATATTACAAAAAACTAAAATATCACTTATCAATAGGTGTGGTATTGTTATTCAAGGTATCGAATTATTACCTATGAGTTAATAACATGATAAAACAAGTTACATTTGAGAAGCTATTGAAGAAGTTGAAAAAAAAGATATTTCCAGATAACGTTTAGTAGATTCCAAGAGAGATGTTTTGCAAGAAATAAAAGACTGCCTGAAATGGTAAATCAAAAGTTTAACTTGCATGTGACCTTCCCTGTCAAGTAGACAGTGGAAATAATTAAATCTCAGTGTATATGATAACCATCTGTTGTCACACACAGTTAAGCGAAAGTGATGACAGATGGTTTTTTATCGACCCATAAACGCAAATTGTTGATGGATTCCCTTATTTTACTGAATGTTTGATATCTGTATGGTAAGAAAAGATTCTTTTTAGCAGTTTTTCAGTAACTATGTAGAGGTTTTTATCTTCTGATTTCTCGTTGTCAATGAAGATTACCAGGTTCAGATAATCCTGAAGAAGATCCTTTTTGAAGCCTCTGTGTTTGCCGATGAAGAACTTTATCCTGTCGCACAGCTGATCAACGGGTTCAAGATTATCATAAGCTTCCTGGGTATTTGATTTATACATCGTTCTTGTAAGAGAAAACTTATTTGCCGTATAGGTCAATGCGTTATCTTCATCGCCGATGATATGACTTCCTTCTTTTATATGAGGAGTGAACTGCTTAAACACATTAAGCCTTTGTGGTCTTCCTTCGTTAAGGATTTTGGCGATTGATCTGTGACTGTCAGTTGCCACCAGAATACAGATCATATTTCTTGATATGCCTCTGGGCAGTTTCTTCACTTTCTTGATCTTTCCGACTTCCTCGGTATGATAGATCTTACTCTTGTCCACGTGGACATAGGTCTCATCGACATATACGGGAGAAGAAAACTGTATGGACTTCTGATAATCCTTTAAGGAAACAAAAATCTTGTTCATCCATTCAGAACCAGTTTTCGGTGCTATTTTGGCAGCGATGGAGGCGGCCCTGACTGAAGTTCCGGAAAGGACGCATTCTAGAAAAACAAACCAGGCTTCAATATTTACCTTGGAGGAATGGAGTAAGGAACCGGTAGAAGTAGAAAAGGTCTTCTTGCAGTCCTTGCATCTGTAGCGATGAGAGCCTGAAGCAGAGCGACCGAAAGACACCAGATCTGATGATCCGCAATTCGGACAGAATGTCTTGAAGTTCAGATCTTCCAAAAGGATCGCAAAGCGTTTAAAGACGTTTGTGTGAAAATGCTCATAGTCTTCCTTGATCCTTCTGATCAGATTCTCTTCGATTAAGTTTAAAGAGCCTTCTTCAAGTTTTGAAAAAAGCTTGCGGTAAGATGATTCATGTGTCTGGCGTTTCATAGATCTCTCACTGTTGTTAAGTAGGATACCAGGTGAGATTCATCGCCAGACAAAACTATAAGACTGATATCCTACTTAAAAACATCTTATTCTCACATATATATTGGTTTTGTCTGGCACTTTCATTATATACCAATGCATGATATCAACAATTTGCGTTTATGGGTCGATTAAAAAAAGAAGAAAGTAGTAAATTGAAAACATTAAATGAATAAAGACGCTATTCTGGGATACATAGAATCAGATGACAAGAAATATGATTTTGTTTTTGATAATTATCAGTTAGTTTTTGTTGGTTATGACTATAACAACTTTTTATTTGGTGATGAAGAAAAGATTGAACCGGATGTTAATGGATTTATTCATGGATATGCTTTTAATAAAGAAAGGATATCAATCTATGTAGGGAAAGAGCCATTAGAAATCAGAAAGAAAATAAATACTTGGCTATACATTGATGATATCAGTAATACCGGAGGAGATTCTTTTGATTCGTATAATGCAATAGAGTTTATAGGCGGTTCAATCAATGGATCATGGAAGAATTACGGTTTGATATTAGAAGATGATGATAGAATCGAAATTAAATATAACAGAGTTGTATATACGATTAATATAGAAAACGAGAGCTGTGAAATACATGAGTTTTCAACAGTAAGGAAAAGTTTTAAGGATCATAAAAAGAGTATTTCAGATAATGATCCAACTTTAAAGATCGTGTTTTCTAAAGAAACCGAAAACCGAAACCAACAAAATCAATAAACACTTAAAGCTAATGAATAGTATTTAAACATATTACAGACAGAAAAGTTATAAATTTATTTATTCGCTAAAAAACCATACCTTTTTGCGGTACATTCTCTTTTAACTAATGTTCAGATTCTAAAGGTTAAAAACTTTTTTCATCACAAATCTTTTTTATCTGATTGATTGCCTTTTAGTATAATTGTACTTTCAATATTGATGATGTTAATTTATCTAGTTTTAAATTGATGAAATACATTTTACTATGAAGTGAAATGTACACGAAAATTGTACAAGGATTATAAAGAAGTTAGAAAAGTGCTGATCACACTAACAAAAACAGTATGATTTCATGAATAAAGAGATAATATAGTATATAAGGAGACAAGACAGAAATATGTTAAAAAGAATCAAAGGTTTAATTAATAGGAAAATTAGCAACAAAGCTTACATAACTACAATTAATGTTGCTGCTTCAATTTGCAATAACGAAACATTTAAAGCATTTAAAAACTGTAATATGGGGAGAAAAATAGCCCTTTGTGGTGCGGGTCCGTCATTAAACGATTATATTCCAATAGAAGATTGTATTCATGTCGCATTGAACAGAGCCCTTTTGAACGAAAGAATTAAATATGATTATTTCATAGGTGATGATTGGGATGGCATTGATTTTTTTCAAGATGAGTTATTAGATTTTAAAGGCATCAAATTCTTTGGCCATCAGATTGGAACATATAAAAGAGAAATTCCTGAGTCGTTTAGTATAAAATGCAATGCTAAAAGGTATTACACCGATACTTATATTTTTGGAGACGGTTTTGATAGCAGATTTGTAGCTGATATAGATAAAATGGCCATCGGAAACATGCCTAATATTGCTCTATCTGCAATGCAGATACTATTATTTACTAATCCAAAAATCATATATTTAGTTGGATGTGATGCATCAAAAGGGCATTACGTGCAACCTAAAAAACTAACAAAAGAAAGAATTGAGACTCATGAAAAAGATCTGGCAATAGCTGTTTCTGCAAATAAGACAATAAAAAAATGGTTAGAATTAAAAGAGTTTGCGAATGCGTTTTATCCTGATACAAAGATTGTATCTATAAATCCGGTTGGACTAAAAGGTATTTTTGAAGATGAATACCAAAAATAGAATATATAGCAGAACGGACAATACAATAAGAAATATAACATATGGAATTATCGGAAAGATTATATCTTTAGTAATACCTTTTTTTGTTCAAACACTATTAATTTATAAACTAGGTGTTGAATACTCCGGAATAAGTAGTTTGTTTTCTTCTATTTTGCAAGTATTAAGCGCTACAGAATTAGGGTTTTCTTCAGCCATTATTTACTCCATGTATGAGCCCGTTGCAAAAAACGACTACGAACAGATAATATGCAAAGTTGCATTGTATAAGACCATATATAAAATTGTTGGCTCTGTCATTCTAATTTTAGGAGCGTTAATAACTCCGTTTTTGCCACATTTAATAAAGGGAACGTATCCTAGCGACATAAACATCTACATCGTATTTTGGATTTATTTAGTAAATACAGTAATTAGTTATTTTGGTTATGGATACAAAAATTCTATATTAATAGTTTATCAAAGAAACGATTTAGTGAGTAAGAGTCAGTTAATTGCAAATGTTATCAAAGGCATTTTTCAAATCTTGATTCTACATTTTTTTACGAATTATTATCTGTTTGCCATTCTAATTCCAATTTCAACTTTATTATTTAATCTATATATCAATCATTTATCAAATGCTTATTATCCAGAATTAAATATTAAATATTCATATTCATTAAATGGTATAAAAGATATTTCAAAACAAATCGGCGGAATTGCAATCGGAAGAATTTCTTTGGTATGTAGAAATTCTTTTGACAGTATAATTCTCTCGTCGTTATTTGGTTTATCAATGACAACAATTTATTCGAATTATTTCTTTATTTTTTCTTCAATTAGTGGCTTTATGTCGATTATAATTAATTCCATGTCCGCTTCAGTTGGAAATAGTTTAGTCACTAATTCCATTGACAAAAATGAAGAGGATCATATCAAATTCGATTTTTATTATGAGTGTATAAACTCTTTTTGTACCATTTGTTTATTTTGTTTATATCAACCATTTATGAAAGTGTGGGTAGGTGAAAAACTGATGCTGTCACATTTTTCTATGAGCCTGTTTTGCCTTTACTTTTATATAAATCAGTTATCACAAATTAGGTCAGTATATTCAGAAGCTGCTGGATTGTGGTGGCATTTTAGATACTTCTCTCTGGCGGAAATGATACTGAATCTTATCCTTAATTTTTATCTTGGGCATTATTTTTCTGTTAACGGAATACTTTTTTCAACGATAATTACTTCGTTTATATCTAGTTTCATAATATGTAGCTGTATAACATATGATAAATTATTTAAAAAATCACCATTGAAATATTTTTTATATAATCTCATATACTTTATATTAACTTTATTTGGATGCTATGTAGTTTATGGAATATCTGGGTTGTGTGTTGTTAAAAATTGGACATCATTTTTCGCAAAATGTATATTATGTGGAGTGTTATCTGGCACATATATATTGATATGTGCTTATT
>JAFWKS010000031.1 GCA_017511325.1 Erysipelotrichaceae bacterium | reverse complement strand
TACTATGTAGATCTATGATTTCAGAATCCGTTTTTTCTAAAAAGGCACTGTACTCTTTTTTTCTTTTCTCTATTTCTTTTTTGTCTTTTTTCTTTGCTTCGTTAATTCTGTCCGTATACTCTTTAAATATGGATTCAATTTTCTTTTTTTCATTATCATCTGCAAATTTTTTAATTCTTGACAAAATATTGTTGTTTGAGAATTCTTCTTCAATTTGGGTTTTCTGTTTTTCTCTAATAGGTAGCCTTTTTTCTACCATTCTATTAAACGAATACTTATCAGTAATAAAATCTTTGTCCAAATAATAATTGATTGAATATTGTTCAATAATATTGTCAATATGTTTTTTATCTTCCTCGAATGCTGCTATATATTCACATTCATCATCTGAAAAGAGATTTTTATAATACGAGTAAAAATCATCTTCATATTTAAGCCTATGTTTAACCATCTCTTTTCCAAGATTTCCATAGAAATTTTCTGGATCCAAAGAGAGAATTCTATTAAAGTATTCGTCTGCAGAAGAAAAATCGCCATCTTCTAGAAGCATCATTCCTCTCTTTTTTAGTGAGTCAATCGATGCGTTACCGTCAATAATTATCTTTTTTTGATTGATTTTCTCACCACAAAACGGACAATATTGATCATCCGATAATATTTCTTTGCCGCAATTATTACAGAACATGTTTATAATACCTTCTTGATAATATTATAGTGTATCTGTTAGAGTATGAAAACAATGATTTCAATATGATAGCCGATATATTACCAAACCAATACCACAGTGTTTTCATTATCAGTTATACATCTTTGTTTTCTTTCCCCAGTTCCTTTCCGACTCGGTAAGGGAATCGTTGAATTCTACATAATCATAGGCTTCTTCTTCAAGAAACCTCGCTATCAGCATTTCTACCTCTTTATCATCCATTCCTGTGGATTTCAGAAGTCTCATGATCTGTTCCATCGCACTTTCCATTATATTTGCCTCCATTTACAACATAACTATAAAACAAAAAAGAGACTGTTTTGTCTCAATAGTCTCTCAGTTTTTTCTCACACTTTTCCACAATTGTGGAAAACTCGCTAGGAGGATCAGAATTCGTTTAGTTCCTTCTCAGTAGCAAGTACTCTCATCGGTATCCTTCTTTCCCCGCACACGAATAGTCCCTCCGCCCTGTTGTATGACATGATCTGATACATCTCGTTTTCGTTCATGGTCATGAGTCTGGACACATCAATTGCCGGATCCTTGTCAAGATGCAGTATGAGCTTGTAGGCGGAATTGTTGAAGATGGCCTTGCCATGGGTCAGTATCCTTTCGTCCGCAAAGTCTCTAGGCTCCTGGGTCGCCAATCTGACACTGGTATTGTATTTTCTAGCTCTTCTTACAAACTGTGCCGTTAATGATGCGATTGATCCTTCCAGAATATTCACGTGTGCCTCATCTAGGATAAATGATGACCATTCATCGTTGTCTATACATAAGGACCAGGCATAGTTATACATGATGTGATTGAGAGCCGTCCTTAATTGCTCAGATACGTTCTGCAGCTGCTTGGTACCGAATGCCACTACCTTCCTGAAATCGGATGATTCGAATTTCAAAGAGGTATGGCCGTCCAGATATATGCCCCACTCGCCGCATATACGGTTGAGTTTCACTTCAAGCCTGTCCAGGATAGTTTTCCTGAAATCGGACTGCTTTCTGTTCTTAACGTTGTATAGGATCTGTCTTACAGTGGAGAACGTAGGCATGTCGTCGGATTTCATATGCCTGAAGGAAGGATATCTTTCATTCTCATCGGGAGATATGTTCACAGAATGATAAGCCGCTCTTACAAGATCTCCTAGCACAGAAGCTTCTTCGTCTGTATACTCGTTGAACAGATAGGCGAACACCTGGTTTACCTGGCCTATAACGAAGT
>JAFWKS010000368.1 GCA_017511325.1 Erysipelotrichaceae bacterium | reverse complement strand
TGAAATAGTCTGAAAATAGAAATTTATCTAATCAGTTAGCTTACAAATATGTGCAGCTCTTTGAAATTGTGAATATCGATTTGTATCAACCTATGACTAAAGCATCTCTTTTAAGGTTCAAAAAAAGATTACAAGTGTGGATTGATCATAGATTTTTGATGATCACTGTCTATCTTAATGAACCATGATCAAACGGTTCGTTTTTCTTCAGGATATGGAATATAACTCTTAACAGTTTCCTGACACAGCGCCTCTAAGCACAACTCGACGATTTGCTTTGCGATATCTTCAGATCATAGTATTTACGGAATATTTCGTTGCTGTTTATAACTGGAATGGCGATCTGATAAAGGATCTTCCTGAGATACCTTGATCCGCTCTAGGTGATCCAGGCATGTTCAGTCTTATATTGTGATGATTTATAAACTAAAGGCGCCACATCAGCGTAATTGATGACCTGCCTGTAATCGGTGAATATGTTGATATCTCCTATTTCGGATAAAATGGAAGTTAAGCGCCCAATAATCCGTACCTGTTAACAGTATCCTTAATCTGTGACAATAATCCTGAATATACTCTGAAAACTCTCGATACTCTCAATCAGGGTTTTAGGAATCTTAGGAGTATTGAGGGAAAGGATGGTCATATACATATGGGTGCACAATCAATCAAGCGCAGATTCTGGATGGCTTTATTTGAAGAAAAGGCTTAGCTTCCTGATATGACGGTAAAGCAGTTCTGCCAAAGCAGGAACGTAACAGAGAAAAGCTACTGGTATTTTCATAAGAAGCTCGCTGATGAAATGGAAGAAGCGTTCTCTGTTAAAGAAAATCTTCCTTCATTCCTGGAGGTAAGAAGCGAAGATCTTCCAAGCAGCAGTATCAATACTGTTGGTGACAGAAAAGGATCAGCTGAGATAAGATCCATAGACAAGTCCATAAGTATAAGTATGAGTGAAAACATATCCGATCAGTTTCTTTTAAGGATCATGAGGGCTTTAAGCAATGTTTAAGGATGGAACACTGTCAATAAAGAAGATCTATATCGCTGCAGGCTATACTGACTTAAGAAACAATATTGATGGCTTATCATACATCATTGAAAGAAAGTATAAGCTTTCGCCCTTTGATGAAGGGACCCTGTTCATCTTCTGCGGCAGGAAGTCAGATCGGATCAAAGCTCTCTTATGGGAAGGTGATGGCTTTCTGTTACTCTATAAAAGGATAGAAGATGGAAGGTTCCTTTGGCCCAGAAACAAAGAGGAATTAAGATGCATCTCAAAAGAACAGTTCAATCATCTTTTATCTGGACTTCTTATTGATCCTTCAATAAGAAAGGTGAATCCCCATACAAGCAGATAAGTGAAAAAAGTTTTCCACAAAATGATTTCATAAACTGCTTTCATATATTCAATATAAGCACCGTAATGAAACATATGAATCAGAAATCATCCTTGATCATCATCGTTTCCTGCAGTGTTTTTATATGAGTCTGATGATCGATAAACTGTTAGGAAAGCCTCATTTAATACAGCATCAGAATCAGAAGTTTTCCACAATTTCTTCCTATTTACAAGTCTTCCTTTATCTGTTTTAATGGTCTCGTGGATAAGCAAGAACTGATAAAACTGGATAAGGAAACACTTATTGAAACAGTGGTATCACTACAGAAAAGTGTTGATGAACTGCTCAAAAACAATGAGCTTCTTTTGGAGGCTTTAAAGCTTTCTAAACAAAGAAACTATGGAAAGGCAACTGAGGTAAACTCTTTCTTTGACCAGTTAAGTTTTGACTTAAGTTTCAATGAGGCAGAAAGCCTTTATGATGAAACACAGATCGAACCTGAGCTTGATGAGGCAGCACCAAGAAGAAAGAAAAATAAAGGTAAAAGAAGCTGTGATCTTTCCAAGATCACTGATCACAGGCAAGAGCTCATTGAACTGTCCAATGATGAACTAGATTCCATCTTCGGCAAGGATAACTACAAGAGACTTCCCGACGAGATCATTCAGAAGCTTGAACATATCCCGGCTAAGTTTGAAGCGATCACCTATAAGGTGGCTGTCTATTGTGCCAAGGATGAAAGCAGATGTGATGTCTCCATCATCAGAGCCAAAGCTCCCGCCGAT
>JAFWKS010000367.1 GCA_017511325.1 Erysipelotrichaceae bacterium | reverse complement strand
GCTATTATCTATGCCGTGATATGCATCAAATGCATCAAAACTGAGACTTACTTTCAGATGATGCTGCTAAGAACGCTCTTATGCGGAGCGATGGCTTTCTTTCTTTATCAGATATCCGGAGAAAAGACGCTGGCCTCAAGCTACAATTCTACCTGGTATGTCATTAAGGTGGCGATCGGTTTCTGGATAATGGCATTGCCGATAGGGATCATAAGTTTTGTTTCATATGCAGAATATCCGCTTTGGGACAATGTTCCATTACAGATGCTGATAACATTCGGATTGTTTATGTCTGTAGGTCTTTTTGAAGAAATGGCATTCAGAGCTGTTATCAATGATGCGATCATCTATCGTTTCAGAGATAAAAGATACGTATTTGTTTTAAGTGCATTCGCCTGTTCATTTGTTTTTGGTATTGTGCACGTGCTGGGCTACAAGCTTGAATCACTTCTGGCGTGGGGGCAGGCGATCGGCAAAGTCGTATCGGTCGGCGTTTTCGGGCTGGGTCTGCTTTTCCTTTACTGGAAGACCAGAAATATCTGGGCCTGCGGTGTCGTTCACGGTGTCTATGATTTCATTCTTTCTGCCGCCAATGGAGTTTTTAACAATCCTGACGCTGATAAGATCGAATATATCGTTCCGGATGATAAGGCATTGATGGCCATTGCTGTGTATGCTGTCTGTACGCTGATAAATGCTTTAATCGTTTTTATAATATGGAAGAAGATAGGCAAACAGATCGATTATGAAGAGATTAGAAAGAACTGGTGATAATTGCTGCTTTTTGAAAAATGTCTGTCTTGCGTGAAACAAACAGACATTTTTATTTATTGAAACTGTTCATCGTTTTGTTATGCAGGACCTTTTCTCTGATCCTGTTGAGATAAATGATCATGTTGATATCATTGTTTAGCTGAAAGAGTGCTGTATCTTTTTCTTCTTTGCTGATGCCATCATTGAAGAAATCTATCAGATCGTTTTTTAGTGAACTTAGATGCCTGATGTTTGAATCGTATATGCTTGGCCAGTTCACTTTAAGATCAAGCCTGGAATTATTGAAATATGTACTGATGAATACATCAAAAAGCTTCTCATCAAAACAGAAGCGATCACCGCCGGACCAGCTAAGGGCAGAACTTAATATTTCTTCAAAAGGGTTGTTGTAGCCTACGGCTTCAAGATCGATTATCCTAAACTGTTCATTATGCCAAAGAACGCTTTTCAGATCATAATCGTTATGACATACAGCTTTGATCATAGGAGTGTTTTTAATGGCCTCGTTGCTTCTTGAAAGGGTTTCTTTGATAAGTTCAAGATGATCATTCAAAAGTTTACTTACAGGCGAGCTCATTTCATTACAAAGTCTGACGAAATAATCAAAGTCTATTTCTAAAGGCTCAGGCATTTCTTCAGTATCTTTGAAATCGATATTATGGATCCTGGCCAGCTGTTCAGCTGCTTTTTTACAATGCATCTGTGTAACATCGTCGATGCTTAGCGGAAGGCCATCGAACCACTTGGCAAGACAGAAGTGATAGCCATCTGCTTCCAGCAGCTTGTTTTCGTTGAAAGCGATCTGATATTCAGCACAAACTCCGGCATCAGAAAGAAGATCTTCCATCTTGTTTTCTTTTT
>JAFWKS010000366.1 GCA_017511325.1 Erysipelotrichaceae bacterium | reverse complement strand
TCTTTCAACATTCCCTTTGCATATGACACAGGTCATTCCCTTAACTTCATAAGTCTTTTCCATATATACCCCCCCTGGGTATATTCATTCTAGCATTTAACCGCTGAATAATAAAGTATAATGATATTAATGAGCGCACCATTATATATAAGAAGCGTCTATTCACTGCTTTCTTCGCTGTGTCCGATCGAAGGTATCATTTCCTATGGCAAAAAATACGGCTATAGGGTTTTAGGTCTGGTCGATCACAACGTTTTAAGCGGCGCCATGGCTTTCAAAAAAGCCTGCAGCAAGGCCGGCATCAAGCCTGTATATGGCCTGGAATTTGATCTGCAGTTTGAAGAAGTGGTCTATACCATGGTCCTTTATGCGAAAGATGATGAAGGATTCAAAAACCTGATGGGCTTATCTTCCTATATATGTACCAATGATAATAAGATCATCAGTGTGGATATCCTTAATAAATACCGCGATCATAATGTTCTGACTCTGATGTCGGATGATATGCCTTTGACAAGAGCGATCGACCGCCATGAAGACCTCGAGGCTGCTTTAAAAAGACAAAACGAGATCTTCGGTGATCATATCGTAGCTCTTGCGGATCATGACAAGGCGATCAATCTCAACAGGGATAATGTACTCAAACCGTTTCTGAAGAAACATCAGATCAAAATGATCGCTTTAAACAGAACATATTATCTAAACAGGGATGATGTGGAAGAATATGATGTCTTAAGATGCATCAGAGACAAAAAACTATTGAGTGACAACGATGTGATAAGTGAAAGCGGAAGATATTTCCTGACAGCCGAAGAATATGATCTTCTATATGACAGAGAAGATCTGATCAATACGGAAGTATTTGCGGATTCACTTGATGTGCAAATGAATTTCATGACTTCTCTTCCAGTCTATACCAACAGGAACAATCTGCCTTCCAAGGACTATCTTGTTTCCTTGTGCAAGGAAGGATTGAGAAGAAGATTGCACAACGATGTCACAAACGAATACGCGCGCAGACTGGATTATGAATTAAGTGTCATCATCAAGATGCATTTTGAAGACTACTTTCTGATCGTCTACGATTTCATCCTCTATGCCAAGAAAAACGGGATCATGGTCGGACCAGGCAGAGGAAGTGCTGCCGGTTCACTGGTAGCCTATTGTCTGGGCATAACCGATATCGATCCGCTCAGGTATGGACTGATCTTTGAAAGGTTCTTGAATCCGGAGAGGATCTCCATGCCGGATATCGATACCGATTTTCCTGATGACAAGCGTGATGATGTCATCACCTATGTCAGAAACAAGTATGGCATGGAACATGTCGGCCATATCATCACCTACGGAACGCTTAAGGCCAAACAGGTCTTAAGAGATGTAGGCCGGGTCTTCAATTATCCTAATCGCGAGATCGACAGCATCTGCAAGAGCATCCCGAACGTTCTGGATATGAACCTTGAAAAGGCCTATAACGAGGTTGCGCTGTTTAGACAGAAGATCGAATCAAGCGAAGACAACAGGAGACTGTATCGGGTCTCTAGAAAACTGGAGTTCAATCCCCGCCATGAATCGACTCATGCCGGAGGCATCGTCTTTTCCAGAAAACCGCTGCAGGAAGTTGTACCGATCACTCTGATCGAAGCGGATATGTATTCGACCCAGTATACCATGGAACATCTTGAAGAGCTGGGCTTGATCAAGATGGACTTTTTGGGTCTAAGAAACCTGAGCATCATCGCGGAGATCTGCGATGAGATCAAGACCAGGGAGGACTTCGATATCCGAAAGATACCTCTTGATGATCCTAAGACCTTCAAACTTATCCAGGATGTCAATGTCATGGGCATCTTCCAGCTTGAATCTGCCGGCATGCGCAATCTGATCAGAAAGATGAAGCCGCGCACTTTTGAAGAGATCGCGATCTGTATCGCCCTGTTTAGACCGGGACCAATGAAGAATATCCCAGTCTTTCTTGAAAACAGAGCCAATCCGCAGAATGTTTCCTATTATCACGAGGATCTTAGGCCGATCCTTGAAGAGACATACGGCATCATCGTCTATCAGGAACAGATCATCAACATCGCCAGAAAGATGGCAGGCTTCACCTATGGCAAGGCCGATATTCTGCGCAAGGCCATGTCCAAAAAGAAGCAGAGCGAACTGGAAAAACTAGGTCCTGATTTTATCAATGGTTGTCTTAAAAACGGCTATGACAGAAAGCTTTCGGAAGACGTCTATGCTTTGATCATGGAGTTTGCGAACTATGGCTTCAATAAATCGCATTCGATCGCCTATGGCCTGCTGGCATACCAGCTTGCCTATCTCAAGGCCAACTATCCGCTGTATTTCTATAAGTCACTTCTTAACGGTGTGACAGGTTCTCAATCCAAGACCTACGATTATATAAGCGAATGTCAAAATGTCGGACAAAAGGTGACAGGCATCAGTCTGAACAGTTCCGGCATCGAATATGTGATCAAGGAAAACAGCATCGTGATGCCTTTCGTCTTATGCAAGGATGTCGGCATGATCTCAGCGGAGAAGATCGTCAAGGAAAGAAATGATAACGGTCCGTATAAAGATTACGTTGAAACAGTAAGGAGGCTTACAGCTGCCGGTGTAGAAAGAAACGTCATAGAAAATCTGATCTGTGCCGGAGCTTTTGATGAACTGGGCCATTCAAGAAATACGATGCTCAGTTCTTTAAACAATGTTCTGATGTATGCGAATGCCCATATCGGTGAGATATCTTTGATGTCGGACTTTGATGATGCACCGATCGTTGAAGAACTGAAGGATGACATGCTGGTGGCGGCAGAAAAGGAAAAGGAAGTCCTTGGCTTCTATTTCACTTTCAATCCGATCATGGCTGTCAAGAAAAAGCAGAACATCGACACGCCTGATCTTTATGAGCTGTCCATGACGATGGGTTATGTCAAGGGGTTCGGCCTCATACAGAGAGTCAAACAGATCAAGACCAGGAAAGGTGATCTGATGGCTTTTGTGGATCTTGTGGATGACAAGGGAGCCATGTCGCTGGCTGTCATGCCAAATCTTTACGCTCAGCATGCGCCGCAGCTCATTAAAGGCAAATACGTCCTGTTTGAAGGTAAAATAGAAAAGGAAGCATCATGTCTGGTCAAGAAGATGCAGATACTGTGAGGTGGAAAGATGAGGATACTGGTAGTAGATGATGAGATAAAGATCAGGGAAGTCGTAATGGAATACGCCAAGGCCATGGGCTATGAATGTGATCAGGCCAACAATGGCAAGGATGCCATCGATCTTGTCAGCAGGAACAATTATGACTGTGTCGTCCTCGATATCATGATGCCTGAACTTGACGGTTTCTCGGCCTGCAGGAAGATCAAAGCGATCAAAGATGTACCGGTGATCATGCTTTCAGCCAGACAGGAAGAGGATGACAAGCTCTTCTCTTTTGATCTGGGCGTCGATGATTATGTCACCAAACCTTTTTCACCCAAGGAACTGATGGCCAGGATCAAAGTAGTCTGCGAAAGAAGGAACTCATCCAAGAGCTCACAATACGTCTTTGACGGACTGGTCATCGATGTTGCGGGCCGCAGCGTCAGTGTTGATGGCGAAAGGGTGATGCTGACACCAAAGGAGCTTGACCTTCTAATCTATCTTGTTGAAAACAAGAATATTGCCTTAGGCCGCGATAAGCTCATTTCAGCAGTCTGGGATTCCGATTATTATGAAGACGATCGCACGATCGATACACATATCAAGATGCTCAGAAAGGATCTTGGGCCTTATGCGGAACATATCGTGACGATCAGAGGCATGGGGTACAAGTTTGAAGTTTAATTTCAAAGGCATCAGGTTTTCGACCTGGCTTTACTTCCTGGGCTTTTCGGTATCGATGATGGTACTGCTGGGTTTTCTGCTGGTAGTTTTCATTAAACCGTACTATAAGAACGACCGTATCAATACCATCGATTCCATTTCCGGTACGATGGAGTCTTTGCTTTTGAAAGACAACGTTTCAAAAGCTGATGTCGAATCAGCTTCAAGGACCATCCTGGGAAACAACGTCTGTGCCCTGATACTCAATGAAGCCGGAAACAGTGTCTATTCGCCTCCTGATTCCCTGGGCCAGCTTTGTCTTCTGGACAAAGAGATCACCATCGCCGACATGACCTTTACGATCAAAGATGATCCTGCATATATCATCAATTCCATCAAAAGAGAAAACCCGTATTCTTTGACCCTTGATTCTCCCTATGCCGATGTGGAGATGCTTATATATGGCAAGCAGATAAAGAGCACGCTTTCCAATTATTATCTGATCATGAACACACCGCTAGAGCCGATCGAGTCGTATATCGACTTCATCCTCAACCAGTATCTTTATGTGGCTCTCATCGTCGTCATGATCTCACTGGTCGTGTCTTTTATCCTGGCAAGAAACATCACAGAGCCGATCGTGCAGATGAAAAATGAAGCCAACAAGCTCGCTCAGGGCAACTATGACGCCCGCTTTGAGATCGACTCTTTTTCAGAGATAAACGATCTTGCCTCAACGCTTGACGATGCGACAGTCAAACTGTCTAAGGTCAATGAACTGAGAAAAGATCTGGTCGCCAATGTATCACATGATATAAAGACTCCTTTGACCATGATCAAAGCCTATGCGGAGATGATCAAGGATATCTC
>JAFWKS010000030.1 GCA_017511325.1 Erysipelotrichaceae bacterium | reverse complement strand
CAGGATAAGTAACGGGGCTGAGTATATCGCCGACTATGTCAGTCAGCACATCTAGTCCCAGTTGATAAGATCTTCCAATACTTTAGCAAACGCAACAAGACCGTCACGGTCTTTTTTTTCAAAGCGATTGGTGAGCGGTGAATCGATGTCAAGAACAGCCACGACCTCGCCTTCATGATGAAGTGGTATGACGATCTCTGAGTTGGATGCCGCATCACAAGCGATGTGTCCCGGGAACTGGTGGACATCTTCCACTACTATCACCTCATCCTTTTCAAATGCCGTTCCGCAGACTCCCTTGCCTTTTTCGATATTCACACAGGCGATCTTGCCTTGAAATGGCCCCAGTTGTAAAGCATCGTTTTTTACCAGATAAAATCCCACCCAGTTGATATTTTCAAGGTTCTCGTTGAGCAAAGCACTGGCGTTGGATAATAGTGGTATGTAGTCATTAGAAGCTTCTGCTAAAGCTCTTATCTGTACAGTCATTCTAATAAACATATCTAAATTATATATGGATTTTTCTTTTGTATAGTATGAAAACGCACACATCATCATTTATGTAGTATCATGGTTTTATGAAAAAAATATATCTGGCAGGAGGCTGTTTCTGGGGCGTTGAACACTTCCTCTCATTGATCGAAGGCGTTAAAGAAACTACTGTCGGTTATGCCAACAGCGATATCGAATCCCCATCCTATGAAGATCTGAAAGCTCATCGCTCTTTAGCCAGCGAGACTGTTGAAGTCATCTACGATGAAAAAGTCATTTCTTTAAAGGAACTTCTTGATCTCTTCTTCATGATCATCGATCCGACCATCCTTGACCAGCAGGGACATGATGTCGGTCATCAGTATCGTACCGGTATCTATTATGTCGATAAGGAAGATGAAGTCATAATAAAAGAGAGTCTAAATGAACTCTCTAAACGATATGATAAGCCGATCGTCACGGAACTTCTGCCTTTAGCCAATTTTACGACCGGTGAAGAATATCACCAGGATTATCTGATCAAGAATCCTCAAGGCTATTGTCATGTCGATAAGAAGATGTTCGACATAGCCAGAAACTATAAGAAAGCTTAACCAAGAAACTTCCTAAGATCATTCCTTGGCGCGTCAGGATTGATCTTTTTTAATTGTCTTAAAAGACGCTCATATGATTCTTCCGGTGTCCGTTTATAACATTTATCCGCAAACTTCTTGCCATAGTATTCTTCCGGTGTTGAATAGCGGGAGATGCCCCAGCCATAGAATTCACCGTTTTTATCTGTTTCATATTCAAAATCGATGATCAGGACATAACCCTTCATCTGCAGGTTCGTGATCGTGGTGTCAAAACCTTTACGAGGTTCCCAGATATCTTTGCCTTTTTCTCTTGGCTTGACATAACCGCCGATCGCTTTGGCGGTCTTGGAGAGGATGGAATGCTTTGAAGAGATTATGTTGTAAAGGAATTCTTCGTTATAGTTGACTAAGCCATCCGAAACTCTGGCTTCAAAATCATAGCCATCTCGGCGATAATTCGCAAAATCGTAGAACCACTTCCTGGAAATGAAACAGGCTTTCTTCTCGAAGAACTTGCCATAGGCACATCTTGTCTCCTGGATCACCGGTCCTTTCCATTCCCAGACACCCGGGCTCACATTGAAATAGACTTTGGGATCGCAGTTTTCTTCGATCGAAAAGCCTTTGACGGAATTTGAAAAGAATGGCAGGATGCCATACTCTTCAATTGCGTTTATCATATCTTCTTTAGATCTGATATAGATATCCATCTATTTGACGAAATAGGCAGTAGCGATAGCTCCGCTTCCTGCATATGTTCCTACGGTCGCGCCGACATAGGATGTCGGTACTTCAAGGTCACCATAAAGGTCTTTGTTCATTTCGATGAATTCGTTGATGTTGGTGTCATCACTTCCTGAATAGGCATAGCCACACGGCATGGAAAGATCGATGCCGCCTTCATTGAGGATATAATCACGCATAGCCTGATAGCCCTTTTTCATGCCTCTTACTTTGCCAGGAATAGCTACGACGCCGTCTGTGATGGTGATCAGCGGTTTGATCGATAATACTTCACCAACAAAAGCGGCAGTAGAAGAGATTCTTCCACCTTTCTTTAGGTTTTCTAAAGTCGCAAAGATCGCGATGATCCTGACTTTGCCTCT
>JAFWKS010000365.1 GCA_017511325.1 Erysipelotrichaceae bacterium | reverse complement strand
TCTCAGCTGCCGATGGTGTTAGATCGCGCTACATGATGCATTCTCTGTTTCCGGATACCTGTTACGGCAAGGAGTCGGGAGGCGATCCTGAATATATAACTTCTCTTTCATATGAACAGTTCTGCAATACACATAAAAAATACTACAATCCAAGCAATTCATATATCTTCCTTGACGGTGATCTCGATATTGAAAAGATACTGGGCATCATCGATGATGAATATCTTTCAAATTACGGCAAAGAAGGTGACCTCATAACCATCGAAAAACAGAAACCTGTCAAAGCAGAAGATCTGACCATTGAATATGAGATCTCGGCTGAGAGCGATCCTAAAGGAAAAGCTCAGGTCGCCTACGGTTATGTCTTAAGCGATTTTGATGATTTTGAGAAGACGGTCGGCATGACCCTGGTCTCTTCTGTACTTTGCAGCTCCAACGAATCAAAGCTGAAGAAGGCAATTCTGGAAAAAGGTCTTGGTGAAGACATATCCTTTGATGTACAGGATGGCATCTATCAGCCGTTCTGTGAGATCGATGTCATAAATACCGATCTGGAAAAAGAAGCCGAGATAACAAGAACGATCACAGATGTCTTGAATGATGCGGTCAAAGAAGGTGTCGACCGCAAGGAACTGGAAGCTGCGATCAACCAGAAGGAATTCTACATCAAGGAAAGAGACTACGGCAGGATGCCTAAGGGTCTGATCTTCAGCTTGAGCTGTCTTGATACCTGGCTTTATGGTGGCGATCCGTTAGAAGGCATATGTGCCGATGAACTGTTTACTTCCTTAAGAGAAAAACTGAATACTTCGTTCTATGAAGACCTGATCAGGGATTATATCCTTAACAGTAAGCACTGTGCCAAGATCATGCTTAAACCTTCCAATACATTGGGAGAAGAAAAAGCCAGACATGAAAAGGAAAAGCTGGAGAAGATCTCTTCCAAGTGGTCTAAGGAAGAGCGTAAAGAACTCGTTGAACTAAACAGGAAACTTACTGAGTGGCAAAACACTCCTGACAGTCCTGAACAGAAGGCGAGCCTGCCGATGCTGCACCTTGAAGATCTCAAGAAGACTCCTACGAGATTCCTCTATGAAGTCAATAAATACGAAGGAAATACCATCATAAGCCACGATGTCGATACCAACGATATCTCCTATACTTCGATCTACAGTGAAGTAAATGACTTTGAGCTTCGGGAATATACGATCATGACTCAGCTGGTGGCGATGCTTGGTCAACTCAGGACTGAAAAGTATGACGTGCTGACTTTAAACAGAGAAATGAAATCGATCCTGGGCAGTTTTGATGCTTCGCTTTCACCGATCAACTCCTATAGAGATTCAGCACAAAGAAACAGTGTATGCGTATCTTTCAGCAGTCTCACGCGCAATAATGAGGCGGCAATGGAACTGATCAACGAGATCATCTATAAGACCGATTTCTCTGATAAGGAAGCTATCAGAAACATCATCAAACAGAATCTCATCGCCTTGGAGCAGATGTTCACCAGTGCCGGGCACGCTCTGGCTGTACAAAGATGTCTGGCATATACATCACCGGTAGCGATCATTTCCGAATATATGGCAGGTTACGAAGCATATCGCTATCTGAAAGATCTTGATGATGACTTCGAAAAGAAAGCTGATGAATTCATCGAAAAAATGAAGGAACTCTATAAGAAGATCTTCATCAAAGAAAGATATACGATCTCTGTGGCTGGAGATGATCAAAAGAAGATCATCAAGACGATGATAGATGAAGCCCCAAGTGGAAAGATCGGCGAAGAAACGCAGAAGAAACCGCTGGGACATCGTCGTGAAGGCATCATAGTCGCATCCAATGTCTCCTATGCAGCGAAGACAAATTATATGAAAAAGGATATCGAAAACGTCGGCATCATGTATGTGATAGGCAATATCCTGACTTACGATTATCTCTGGAGCAATATCAGAGTCAAGGGCGGAGCTTACGGCTGCGGTTTCAGAAGCGGCTATGCCGGAAGCATGAGCTTCTATTCATATCGTGATCCTGATCCAAGAAATTCGCTTGCGATCTACAGCGATACAGCCACTTACCTTAAAGACTTCATCAATGATCCGCAAAGCATGGAAAATTATATCGTCGGTACGACCGGTGAATATGATCCGTATCAGTCGATCAAGTCCGGCATCAAGGCGGCGACTATGGAATACTTTACTGACCTTGATTATGAGACAAAGAAGAAGACACTGGATCAGATCCTGAATGCTTCCAAGGAAGATATCGAGAAGACGATCAAGCTGTTCGACAGCTTCAATGAGGCGGACAATATCTGCGTCATTGGCAACAAGCAGGCTCTTGAAAACTGCAAAGAGTCTTTGGATGTCATATTCGATCTTAATCAGAAACAATAGAAAAGGACATAAATATGGGCAAAAAAATCGTAGCTGTAAACTGCGGGCCAAGGATCGGCTGGAATACAGATGCGCTTATAAGTGAAGCTGTTAAGGGCGCTGAATCGGTCGGTGCCGATGTCATAAGATTTGACCTTTACAGACTGGAAAAGTATAGCGGCTGTGTGTCGTGCTTTGGCTGCAAGAAGGAAAAATACAAGGGACGCTGTATCCAAAGAGATGGACTTACTCCGGTATTGGATACGATCAGACATGCGGATGCCCTGATCATTGCTTCACCTAACTATCTTTCGGAACTGACGGCTGCCTTCAGGGCGTTTTATGAAAGACTGATCTTTCAGAACCTCACCTACAACAAGGACAATCCGTGCTGCAATTCCCGCATGATCCCGGTGTTGCTGATAATGACCAGCAATGCTCCGGACAACAGTTACAACGAACTGCTGAACGGCTATAAGATGTCTTTGGAACGTTTCATCGGCCCGACGGAGGTCTTTGTGTGCGGCGATACGATGCAGATAAAGGACTACAGTAAAACAGACTGGGAGTGGTCGATCTTCAATCCGGATGAAAAACTGATCAGACATAACACGATCTTTCCGGAGGAAAAGAAAGAAGCATTTGAAAAAGGCGTTCAATTGGCCAAGTAGTTATATAATAAATCTGAAGAGGATATAAACAATGAATGAGAAAAAAAGACTTGTGACCAGAAGTGACTTTGACGGTCTGGTATGTGCAATGATTTTAAAGGAACTTGATATGATCGACGAGATCAAGTTCGTACATCCAAAGGATGTTCAGGACGGAAAGGTCGATATCACCGCCAATGATATTACGACCAACCTGCCTTTTGACAAGCGTGTCGGTCTGGCGTTCGACCACCATGAATCTGAATTGACAAGACTTGTCGGCGTAGATTACAAAGACCGCTACATCATCGATCCTGATGCCAGATCAGCAGCCAGAGTCGTCTATAACTACTATGGCGGAAAAGAAGCTTTGCCAAGGATCAGTGATGAACTGATGTGGGCTGTCGACAAGGGCGACTCCGCAGATTTCACTTTAGAAGAAGTATTGCATCCGAAAGGCTGGGTGCTGATGAATTTTTTGATGGATGCCAGGACCGGTCTAGGACGTTTCCATGATTTCCGTATCTCCAACTACGACCTGATGATGGAACTGATCGATCATTGCATCACCATGAATGTTGATGAGATCCTCGAGCTCCCTGATGTCAAGGAAAGAGTCGACCTGTACTTTGAGCAGCAGCAGCTGTTTACCGAGCAGGTCAAAAGGATCGCCATAGTTGAAGACAAAGTAGTCGTGCTCGATCTAAGAAATGAAGAGACGATCTATGCGGGCAACAGATTCATGGTCTATGCCATGTATCCGGAAACCCAGATCTCGGTTCATGTAGCCTGGGGCTTTAAGAAACAGAATACGGCAGTCATGATCGGCAAGTCCATCATCAACAAGGCTTCTGAAGCCAATATCGGTGAACTGTGTCTGAAATATGGTGGCGGCGGTCACAAAAATGCCGGCACATGCCAGCTCGACAACGACAAGGTCGACCAACTGTTGCCGGAGATCATCGCGGCATTGAACAAGGACTGCAGGTAGTCTGATCACAGTAAATATCTCTTAAGGCATAGAAGATTTATGCCTTTTTTCATAGAGCTCGTATAAATAAGTAAAGAAAGGCATGTAGAAAGAAGAAGATTATGAACAAAAACGCTATTGAGATCAATGACGACATCCTCGATATGATCACCGGAGGAAAGGTACTGGAAGGTACATATGATAAGATCATACAGATCGTTACTGAAGCTAAAGAAAAGAACTATCCAAGACCAGCCGTCAGAGCTATGCTGGTATACGCTTATTCCCAGTTTCCGGAAGACTTTTCTGATAAGAGTTCCTTGAAAGATATAAACGAGATACTGAGTTTTTTTGATCAGAAATGGAAGGAGATTAACGGCTAACAGCAGCCGCTCATTGAAGAAACCGTGCTCTATTATAGAAGCACGAGAAAACATTAATAGATTTAGCCAAAAAAGAAGACGACTTTGGAACCAAACGCCAAAGTCGTCTTTTTTGGCTTATTCAGGATAAATAAGATATGGCCTTCTTTGAATCTTGAATCTTTCTACATCTTCCTTCCATGAATCCTTGATCTCTTGGGAACTTTTTCCTTCAATGATCATTTCCCTCAGCTTTGAAGAACCGCTCAAATAATCAATCCAGTAAATGCCGTTAATATCGGGTTCTTTGAAGAATGGAAGATCAGGATATTTTTCGTGAAACTGTCTGTAGGCACTGATCAGATATTCGGGATTTATCTGTGCTTCATGGATATCGTCAAGAGCTAAATCGCTTAGATTCCGGCCATAACAGATCTCGTTTTCAAACTGTGGAGATGGAGCTCCCTCCATAGTAACAGGTGTGAAAGTAAAATCATTTCCTTCAAGATCTTTGAGATAAGGACTGCCGTAGATCTCAAAAGGATGATCTGTGCCTCTTCCTACCGATATGCACGAGTATTCAAAGAAACAGGTCGAAGCATATAGATAGACAGCTCTCATATCTTTGATGTTGGGAGAAGGTCTTAAGATCAAAGAGGTCTTATCCTGATGGGAATAATTAAGGCAGGGGATCACGAAGAGATCCAAGGAATCTTTTCCTGAAGTCAGCCAGCCTTCGCCGTTGATCATGCCGGCTAGTTCGCCCCAGGTCATGCCATAGACAACCGGTATTGGAAGAACCCCGACTTTTGATCGATAATCCGGACAGAGGATCGGACCATCCACATAGAAACCGTTGGGATTGGGACGATCGAGGATGATCAGTGTCTTGCCGTTCATGGCGCAGGCATCCATCAGATAGTAGAGAGAAATGTAATAGGTATAATACCTGAGCCCAATGTCCTGCATATCCGCAAGCAGGATATCAAAGAGTTCCATATGTTCCTTTGAAGGATAATTGGAATCGCCATCATACAGCGACAGGATCGGTACACCGGTTTTCTCATCGATCGAATTATCGATGGCTTCTCCGGTACCGCTGTTTCCTCTGAAGCCGTGTTCAGGCGAAAAGACACACCTGACATCAACACCTTTTTCGATGAGCACATCAAGAATATGCGGACCGTAATTAACAGGATTTCCGTTTTGATCCAAACCGAAAGGAATTAGATCGCTTATTGTGCTTTTGTCTATTTCCTTTCCGTTTTGGTCATAGATCCTGTCCCCAAGGATTCCGGTCTGATTGGTGAAAAGGGCAACTCTTTTATCCTTGAGCAAAGGAAGATATTCATCAAAACGTTCATCCCCAAGGACCAGCGAACTATCTTCAACGGGTTCGATGGTATCCTGTATCACTTCTTTATGATCGCAGCCGCACAGGCACAGAACGATCAAAACGACTATTGATCTGATCAGATATTTTTTCATTGTCTTTTCTTTGATATTCATAAACTTTCTGATCTTATTTTAAAAAAAAGAACAGCTTCATGAAACGAAATATGATAATTTCATTTTCATTTAAAATAGCATATAATAATAAATTGAAATCAATAGGAGGAAATAAACATGATTGATAGAAAAGAACTGAAAGCAAAAGGCAAAGCCGCTTTCACTGCAAACTATTGGAAATGTGTATTGGTAGCTTTCATCCTTACGCTTATTACGGGTGCTACAGTCACCACTTCATACAAAACCACAACTACCAATGCAACTGAAGCAACCAACACAGAAAGCATTTCTGAATTGTCAGAAGCCGCAAAGGCAAACCCTGAAGTTATTGCGGTCGTCCTGGGCGTTATCTTCACGATCATCCTGATCATCATAATCGCTTCATCAGTGATCGACATTTTCCTGACCAACCCTCTGGAAATGGGCTGCCGTTCATTTTTCTTAAAGAATTCTGATGATCCAAACGCAAGTCTTGATGAGATCAAAAACGGTTTCCAGCCTAACTACTTCAGAAATGTCAAAGCGATGTTCCTGAAGGATCTGTATATCTTCTTATGGGCACTGTTACTGGTCGTTCCTGGAATCATTAAAGGTTATGCATACTCGCTGGTCCCTTACATCCTTGCGGAAGATCCTGACATCACTCCATCAGATGCATTAAAGAAATCAGAAGAAATGATGATGGGTCACAAGAAAGAAGCCTTCGTACTGGATATGTCTTTCTTCCTCTGGGGTCTGCTCGCTGTCGTTACCTTCGGTATCGCTCAGGTATTATATGTTGGACCATACGTAAAAGCTACTGACGTTGAACTATACAAGGCGATCAAAGCAAGCTACGAGGACCCACAGGAATTCACAGAAGCTTAATAAGCGACAATCAAGTAAAAACATACCTCTCTCACACGGTATGTTTTTCTTTGGTCTTGTCAAGGTAGTAATCAAGGATCCTGACTGCTGCCTGCTGGTCGATGACCTTCTTTCGCTTTTTGCGGGAGACATTGGCCATGATCAGAAATTCTTCGGAATCCTTGGTGGTGTTACGTTCATCCTGAAGCACGACTTTTATTCCCGATTCCTGTTCAAGGATCTCGGCTATCTCCCTGGACAGGGCGGCTCTGGGACCCTCATCGTCATTTTCTAAAAGCGGATAGCCCATGACCACGAGATCAGGCTTCTCCTGCTTAAAAAGTTCGAGTATCTTATCGATCGCTTCATCATAGTCATCAGGTCTAAACCTGATGGTCTTTACAGGCTGGGCAAAGCGTCCGGTATCCGATTTAGATACACCGCAGGTCACGCTTCCCAGGTCGAGTCCGATATATTTCATAAACTGAATTGTAAGCCTGAATGTATTTTAACACAATCAGGCTTTTCTTATTTATGACTTGGAATATAAAACAAAGGGCTTCATTGAAGCCCAGAGTTCTTATACTACTAATAGAAAGGATTTGATGAAAAAACTTATTACACTTATATAGTAAAAAACAATCGTGAAAACTAAATGAAAAATTGTGTATTTTTTGTGTGAAAAGAAAATATAAGTTTGTGATAAGATTAAGTTAAAGAAAGGCGTAAGTATGGAAGTTTCAGAAGTTCCTTTATCGATAAACTTTATGAGGCGGCTCATGCTGATCGCTTTTTAATATCCAATATTAAACAGTAAAGACATAGAAGCCGCCATTACAGGAGGCTTTTTATATGCGCAATAATAAAAAACAGAATTATAGCAGCAATATCGATCAGCAGTTGACCGCTTTTTCTAAAATGCCTTTGGAAGAGCTCTATGCCAAGTTTGAGGTAAACAACGACGGTCTGAACGGTGAACAGATCGAAGAAAGACAGGAGAGATTCGGTCCCAATATCATTGAGACCGGAAATCAGAATTCTCTGTTTCACAGGATCTATGAATCCTTGATCAATCCGTTCAATATCGTGCTGCTGGCGGTAGTCATCGTCAGCTATATCACTGATGTCGTCCTGGCAGAAGTTCCTTCATATGCGACGATCGTGATGCTGCTGGTGATCGTCATGATCTCATCTGTCACCTCCTTTGTACAATCCCAGAAATCCGATGCTGCTGCAAGAGCTTTGCAGGAGATGGTCGTGACCAAAGTCAACGTCATCAGACAGGGCAAGAGGATGCAGATAGGCATTGAAGAATGCGTACCGGGCGATCTTGTCATACTCGGATCAGGAGATCTGATCCCGGGTGATGTGCGCTTTATTGAGACCAAGGACCTCTTCGTCGATCAGGCGCAGCTGACCGGCGAATCCAATCCGGTGGAGAAATACAGCACCTATGAAGAAAGCGACAATGTCACTGATCTGAACAACATCGGTTTCATGGGCTGCGATATCGTTTCCGGATCCGCGAGGGCCATCGTATTATTCACAGGCAATGCCACATATTTCGGCAACATGTCCAAGACCCTCAACAATCAGGACGACAAGAGCGTTTTCGACAAGAATATGGAGTCAATCACATCACTGCTGTTGAAGTTCATGTTTGTGATGATTCCGGTCATTTTTGTTTCCAACTACTTCACCAAGCACAACCTGCTTGATTCAATAATCTTCTCCATCACGATCGCTGTCGGCATCATGCCGGAAATGCTGCCGGTCATGATGACTTCATCGCTTGCCAAAGGCGCTATTTCAATGTCCAAAAAAAAGACGATTGTCAAGCATCTTGGTTCCATTCAGACTTTCGGTGAGATGGATATCCTTTGTACCGATAAGACCGGAACGCTCACCAGGGATGAGATCATCCTGGAGAAATATCTTGATGCGAGCGGAAAAGAAGATATCAGAGTATTGCGTCATGCTTTCTTAAACAGCTACTTCCAGACCGGCTTGAAGAACCTGATGGATAGAGCCATCATTTCCCGAGGTGAAAAAGAAGGGCTTGATTATCTCAAAAAATCCTATGTCAGAGAAGATGAGATCCCATTCGACTTTACCAGAAGAAAGATGTCGGTCGTCTTAAGAGACAGGAAACTGAAAAGACAACTCATCACCAAGGGTGCCGTCGATGAGATCATTGCCAACTGTGCATTCGTGGAGATCAATGGCGAAGTAAAGCCGATGGATGAAGAACTGATGAGGAACGCCTACAAGATCTCCGAAGACAACGGCGCTGAAGGCATCAGAGTCATCGCGGTGTCACAGAAAAACGAGATCCCGGACATCGATGAATTCTCAGCCGAAGATGAAAGAGACATGGTGCTCTTAGGTTTCATCGGTTTCCTCGATCCACCTAAGGAATCAGCCGTTACGGCTATCGAAGCTTTAAAGAACAATGGTATAAAGACAGTCGTTTTGACCGGTGACTCCAAGGAGGTTGCGGTCAATATCTGCAACCGCATCGGTATCGATACGACTTACGCCTACATCGGATCGGAAGTTGAGATGATGAATGACGGACAGCTGAAAAATGCCTGCAAGAAGACGCAGCTGTTTGCCAAGCTCAATCCTTTGCAGAAAAAAAGGATCGTTGAGACCTTCCAGGATCTGGGTAATGTCGTAGGCTACATGGGTGATGGCATCAATGATGCCCCGCCTTTGAAGCAGGCTGATGTCGGTATCTCTGTCGATACCGCTGTCGATATCGCAAAGGAAGTTGCGGATATCATCCTGCTGGAAAAAGACCTCAACGTTCTCGATGAAGGTGTCATCGAGGGAAGAAAGACTTTTGCGAATATGAACAAGTATCTGAAGATGGCCATTTCCGGCAACTTCGGAAACATGATCTCCGTATTGATCGCTTCTTTGGCACTTCCTTTCCTGCCGTTGAAGCCTGTCCATATCCTGGTGCAGAACATCCTCAACGACTTTGCACAGCTGGGCATGCCATATGACAACGTTGAAAAGGAATACATCGAAAAACCGATGAAGTGGGATATCGATTCACTCAAGCAGTTCATGGTCTATTTCGGACTGGCTTCGACACTGCTGGATATCCTGTGCTTTGCGGTATTGTGGTTCGTCTTTGGCTTTAAGGATATTCCGCAGGCTGAATCGTTCCAGTGCGGATGGTTCATCTTCGGTGTCATCTCACAGACTCTGGTCATTCACACGATCAGGACTCACAAGCTGCCGTTCATCTCCAGCATGGCCAGCAAGGAGCTCATCATCTCAACAAGTTCTGTCGTGATCGTCACACTGATCATCGGCTTCAGCAAGATCGCCCTGATCCTGGATATGAATCCGATGCCATATTCCTATCTGATGTGGCTGGCTGTTTTGATGATCGTATACATGCTGGTGGCGCAGATAATGAAGAATATCTATATAAAGAAATTTGAGAAGTGGATCTAAAGGAGGGTAAACATGGAAGAGAGAATCGTTGAAGAAAATATTGAAGAAAGAAATTATACCCAGGAAATATTTGACCTGATCCGTAAGACCAAGAATTCTAAGCTTCTGGCCCAGACTTTGACGAATTACCACGACAACGATATTGCGGATGCTCTGACTTATCTTTCTCCTGAAGAAAGAAAGAGACTGTATAAAGCGATCGGCGTTGAGGCGACCAGCCGTATCTTCGCTTATCTGGATGAAGATGTCGACAAGTACTTCGCTGAACTGGAAAATGAGAATGCTGCAGATATCCTGGAAGAAATGGATGCCGACGATGCTATCGATATCCTGGAAGGACTCGACAAGAAGAAGGCTGATGAGATCATCGATCTGATCGAACCTGAACAGAAGAACGATATCCAGCTGATCAAATCCTACAAGGAAAATGAATTCGGTTCTTTGATGACCACCAACTACATCACGCTTGAACATGGCATAGGCATCAAGAAGTCTATCAATCAGCTGATCGAAGAAGCCGAGGAAAACGACAACATCGAAACTCTCTACATCGTCAAGGATGGCAAGTTCTATGGCGCTCTCACTTTAAGAGATCTGCTTATAACCAAGAAAGACGAAGATCTTGAAGATAAGATCATCTTGTCATATCCGTTCGTTTACGACAGGGAAGAGATCACCGATGCCGCCATCGATACTCTGGCTGACTACTCCGAAGATTCGATCCCTGTACTGAATAAGGATAATGAGATCATGGGCGTCATCACCGCCGGAGATATCGTTGAATTCATCCACGAAGATGAAGAAGAAGAGGCCGTTCAGAAGAAAGAAGAAGAAGGAAAGAAACTGAACTATCTGGGACTGCTGGCATTCATACTGGTGCTTCTGGTAGCTGTAAACAAAGTATTCAATATCGTTCCTGCCACGACATATGTGGAAGTCGGAATGATCATAATCGCTGTAGTCCTAGAGGCATATGATCGTCTGAAACTGAATAAAGTCTGATCCAAATAAAAAGCGATTATTCCATCAAGACCTGATCGCTTTTATTATTCTCAGTAGATATTCATCGTCCACTTTTCCGGATCGACTGCTTCGGAAGTGATGATCTTTATCAGATCCTTGAGCGGAATATCGGTCTTGAGTTTCTTTTTGAATTTGCCGAAAAGACCGGTGAGCGTAAAGAAGAGATTCTTCTTGCCAAAGGATCTGAGCAGACCTTTTACGACATCTTCAAAACGGCCGTTCTTGCTTAATTCCAGTGCCTGATTTCCGCTGATGATTCTGCCATCGACAGTCACATCTTTAAGTTCATCCACAAGATCAGACAGAAGCGTGCTTTCAGCTGTAAGATGATAATCAAATTTTTGATCATCATATTTCGAATAGATCGAAAGATCATTCTTTTCAGTATCGATCTTTACAAGGAATGCCTTTTTTTCATCAGAGATCTTTGTTTCAATGTTTATAATCTTATTCATGATCAGAAAGTCTTTATGTATTTTCCATCCTCATAGACAAAGTTGAATTTTTCAAAGTAGCCTGTAAATACCTCGGGGTTGCAATCGAAGACCACTTTCCTGATACCGTCTTCATCCAGTTTTTTGAAGACGCGATCTCCGATCGAGAAATCACGATATTCCGGACAGGTGAAGTCAAGAAGCAGATCGAGTGTGCCGTTATCGAGATAGCCGGCGGTAAGACCGACCGGTCTTTCATCCGCAAAGGCAACATAGACACAGTTCCATCTGGCTGGATCAATGCTGTCAAAATACTTGTCCAATTCCGTTTTGTTGTGATCGATGAAGTACCTGACAAAGCTGTCGTCACTTTCCATCTTGACGACATCATATTCTTTTTCTGTCTTCAGCATCCTGTAAAGATAGTGAATGTTGATGAATATGATGACAGCGTTCATGATAGCTGTCGGATAGGATCTGATGATTAGGGCATAGATCGTGAAGATGATGCTTCCGATTGTATTTATGACTCTCAGTTTTACTACTGAGGTCGTGATGAACGATATGAGCACCAGCAGCGAGCCCAGATAACCGATCAGTTCAATAATGAATTCTTTACTCATAGGTGTTACCTCTTCCTACCTCTATTATAATGAAATCAGAGGTAATAGATATGAAGAAGACCATCTATGCAGGAACATACACCAAAAGGGCAAGCAAGGGCATCTACAGTTTCACTTTCGATGAAGGAAAACTCAGTGACTGCAGATTGCTTTGCCAGACGATAAACCCCAAGTATCTGACCAGATACAAGGATAAACTTGTTGCAGTGACGGATTTTGAAAAAGGATCAGGCGTCATCCTTTTTGATGAGACGGGAAAAATACTTGATAGTCTGCAGTTTGAAGAGGAGACATCATGCTATGTGACGACGAAGGATGATCTGGTCTATACCGCCAACTATCATGAAGGGACGTTCTCAGTCTTAAGGATCGAAAACGAAAGATTCTCTTTGATCAAAAAAACACTGATCAAAGAAAAGGGCGGCTGCCATCAGGTATTGCTGTATAAGAACAAGATCATGGTCCCGTGTCTTTTCTTAGATAAGGTAATGATCTATGATCAGAAACTCAACGAAACAGGACAGATAAAGTTTCCTGAAGGAAGCGGGCCAAGACATGGCGTCTTCAGCAAGGATGGAAAGTATCTTTATCTGGTGAGTGAACTGTCAAATGAACTGTTCAAGATCAATATGGATACTTTAAAGATAGAAAACAGTATCCCGATATTGGAAAATGATGAGACTCATGTGAAAGGCACTGCTGCCATCAGGATGAGTGGCAATGGAAGATATCTTTATGTTTCAACAAGATTCAAGAACGTCCTGTCGGTAATTGATGCGGATAGATTTGAACTTATTGAAGTGAAAGACTGTGGCGGTGATCATCCGCGTGATTTCATTCTGATCGACGACTATCTGCTGTGCGGCAATATGAACAGTGACAGCGTGGTCGTCTATGCCATAAAAAAAGGAACTCTGAGTCCGATCGTGTCTGAACTAAAAGTTCCTGAAGTAATTTCTCTTTGCCTTTAGCCCGCGATAGCAACGTAATCATCCGGGATATCGATACCCAGCTGTTCGCAGATATCCTTGTTGTATTTCTTGATCGGAGCACCGCTGTAGCGGATATCCAAAGTCGAGATATCAGCATTGCCTTTAAGGACCTCAGCTGCCATCTTTCCCGTTTCAACGCCAAGATCGTAGTAGCTTATCGCCAAAGTTGCGACACCGCAGCCGATGCATGTGCCTTCATCGCCGGTAATGGCCGGGATACCTGCAGGGATGATGACGCCTGCGATCGTCTGTGAACATGAAGCGGCCGTATTGTCAGTCGGGATGTAGAGCACATCGATCTGTGAACAGAGATCTGACGTCACCATGGCGATATCATTTGAATCGGTGAATGAAGCTGATATGACTTTGATCTTCTTATCTTCAAGATAGGCCTGAACAGCATTGACCTGATATACCGAATTTGCTTCGGATGAACAGTAGATGATACCTACTGTATTTGCTTCCGGGAAAAGATCCATGATCATCTGAGCCTGTTCATCTAGAGGCGGAAGATCAGATGTACCTGAGACATTGATTCCAGTCGCACCAGCGAAATTGTCGATGCCTAATGCAGAAGCATAATCGGTAACTGAAGTTCCTAAAACAGGAATATCACCGGTAGCGGAAGATGCAGCCTGTAATGCCGGTGTGGCATTGGCCATGATCAGATCGACATTGTTGTTGACAAAGCCCTGGGCGATCGTTGCGCAGGTCGCACTGTCTCCGGCGGCATTCTTCACATCGATATCCACATCATCGCCGAGCTGTTTTTTCAGTTCATCGACAAAGCCGTTTGTCGCATCGTCCAAAGCCGCATGCTGAACAAGCTGTACGACACCGACAGTGTACTTTCTGCCTTCATCTGGCGTTTCGCTGCCTCCTTCCTGATTTGTGCATGCGCTGAGCATCAGCATCATTGCAGCCAGGATCATCACTAATAATTTTTTCATAAGTTTTCCTCCCCCTGAAACAAAAAATCGTCCTCATACAAGGACGATCTGTTATCGCGTTACCACCTTTTTTCACCAATACATTACTGCACTGATCTCATCGGCCACCAACATGGCCCAAGCTTTTAACGGAGCTTTTCCGGAACGGCCTACTTGTTTTTTCAGCTATTCACTCAGTAATGAAATTCTCAACCTACTATCATGACCATTTCCACCATTCATGGTCTCTCTATAATGAATCATAAGCGATTTTTGTTACTTCAAAGTTTTAACTTGTTTAAATTTTATGAAATATTTTTTTATAAGTCAATAAAAATTCAAAACAGGATGTCAGTTTTCAGCTGCATCCGCAAGACCTAGTTCGATATAAACGGAGTAGTATTCATCGTAAAGACCGCATATGACGTCCATGCCCAGGTTTGGCGAAAAAGCTTTCTGAATGACGAGCGCCCAGGACCCGTACTTCTCAAACAGCTGCTCGGCAGTAGGCCCTTCTTCCTGACCGTAGGTCTCAAGATTGCTTTGTTTGATCTTGGATAGTTTCTCAGGATCATCACTATTCGCTTCAAGACGCAGACGGTTTCTTTCAGCTGAGATAGCACGGGCCATCTCTTCTGTAGAGGCACCCTCATCTCTCATCCTGTAGAGAATATCGATCATTGATTCCATACTGTTATGATAGGCGATCCTTTCTTCCTTGGCCTGTGCCACAAAGACCGGATCGGTCCAGTCATATTCCGCAAAAGTTCCCAGCCTTGTAGATTCGGGATCAGGAGAAAAACCATATACCGCATTAGGATCTTCAAGGATGTCCTTCATGGCTTCCGGATTGTCTCTTGGATCGTGGGTATATCTATAGACACTTTTTTCATTGTTTTTTTCATCCTGCGGGACATCTTCTTTTTTCAGGCTGCAGCCATAGACCATGGACATGGCCATCAGGATAAGAAGAAGTGAACTTATAAATCTTTTCATAGCGTGTACCTTATATCCTTCAATATAAATGATAACATTGTCTAACAGTTTCATATTCCTGCATCATCCATACAGGAAGAGTTGTTTTGCGTTAAAATAGAAGTAACTAAAAAGAAAGAATAATGGAGGAACGATGAAGGCGATCAAGACGAATAATGCCCCTGGAGCTATCGGACCGTATTCACAGGCCATTGAAGCAGGCGATCTGGTCTTTGTTTCCGGACAGCTGCCGGTAGTACCAGAGACTGGAGAATTTGCTGGTGATATCAAAGAGAATACCCACCAGTGTCTAAAAAACATCAAGGCTATCCTTAAGCAGGCAGGCTTAGACATGAATAATGTAGTCAAGACAACGGTGCTGCTTAAAGATATGAATGATTTTGCGGCCATGAATGAAGTATATGCGCAGTATTTCAAGGAGCCTTATCCGGCTCGTGCTGCCTTTGAAGTCGCAAAACTGCCCAAGGGAAGCAATATTGAAATAGAGGCGATAGCCCACAAATAGAAAAGGAGAACAGGATGTCAGATTATTTAGGAAAAGATATCTTCAAGTTAGGCTTTGGCCTGATGCGCCTTCCAAAACTTGAAGACGGTTCGATCGATATCGAACAGACGAAGGTCATGGTAGATAAGTTTATTGAAGCTGGTGGTGTATATTTTGATACAGCCTATGTTTATGACAACGGAGAATCGGAGAAAGCCTTCAAGGTTTGCGTAGCCGATCGCTATCCGCGTGACAGGTACTTTGTCGCCACCAAGCTCAATGCTGCAATGCAGGCGGCAGATGAACAGGCGGCCAAGGCACAGTTTTTCACTTCACTGGAAAGGACCGGGGCAGGCTATTTTGATTTCTATCTGCTGCATGCCATCCAGCACAACAACATTGATAAATATGACAACTACGGGATCTGGGATTTTGTGAAAGAACAGAAAGAAAAAGGCCTAATCAGAAACATGGGCTTCTCTTTCCATGATGATCCGCAGATGCTGGACGAGCTTCTCACAAAGCATCCGGAAGTTGATTTTATCCAGCTGCAGATCAACTATGCCGACTGGGAGAGTGCAAACGTCCAGTCAAGGGCGTGCTATGAAGTTGCCAGAAAGCACAACAAGCCTATGACAGTAATGGAGCCTATCAAAGGCGGCAAGCTCGCAAATCCGTTGCCGGAAGTGAAGAAGGTCTTCGATGAAGCCAACCCTGATGTTTCCTATGCATCATGGGCGATCAGATATGTCGCTTCACTTGATGGCATCATCACCGTTCTTTCAGGCATGTCCAATATCGCCCAGATGGAAGACAACCTCTCTTACATGAAGGATTTTAAACCGCTTGATGAAAAGGAAAAGAAGGTCATCGAAGAAGTTCAAAGGATCCTGCGTGATGACGTGCGGATCAAATGTACAGCCTGCCACTATTGCACAGATGGCTGCCCGATGTCGATTCCGATCCCGGATATCTTCGACGTATACAACAAAGGCATGGTCTCTACCGTCATAGATGAATGGCTGAAAAAAGACTATAGCAGAACGGTCGAAGGCAAAGGAAAGGCCAGTGACTGCATTGAATGCGGACAGTGTGAAAGTGTCTGCCCGCAGCATCTGCCGATAATCGAATTGCTTAAAAAGTGTCGATCAATGGAATAAAAAAGATGGAGATCTATACAACGAGATCTCCATCTTTCATTATGATCTTTCCGTCTACTTCGATCGTCGGATCGTTGGTCACGAGATCAAAGTGTCCTGCAGCATCCTGTTTTCCACCCAGCCCAAAGTTTCTGCCCATGCCGATATGGAAGGTATGATAAGCCGATTCATCTTCGATATAGGATACACCTCTGGTCTTGGATATCCTGTTAAGTCCGATCCCCAGTTCGCCCGGGCGGAACATGTTTTCACTGTTGAATGATCTGATATAATCCATAAGTTTCTTGGCATCATTGCCCTTGGATTCACAGGATACGATCTTCCCTTTTTCAAATTCGATCCTGACCGGATTTTTAACGAGTCCGATATAGCCGAATGAGGCATCAAGGATCAGTGTGCCTCTGGTCTTATCTTCGATCGGCGCCACATATACTTCAAACGAGGAAGAAGCGGTCTCGCCTTTCTTTCTGGCCTGACCGTTGAAATAGCCGGCTTTTCGCCCACGGATCTCAAAACACAGATCCGTTCCTTTTTGGGTCGTCACGCGAACGATCTTTTTGTTGTCCATAAACCTGAGGATCCTGTGCGCATCCTTTAGGGCAACTCTTGGATCCATGGTTATGAAGTCGTTCTCGATCAATGATGAACCGTCAGCGCACGATAAAGGAAGAGACAAAAAGCGGGCGCCGTTTTTAGTGGCTTTTTTAACAGCGTTGGTCGTTATGAATGAGTAATCGGTAGCACCGATGATGACATTCTCGTTAGAGAAGATATCAGCCATCTTTTCAATGACATCGCCTTTCTGGACAAGGTGATGAGGCAGAACGGTCGTCTTCAAGACCGCATCAGCTCCGTAAGCCCAGCGCGAAATAGCCTCCAGCTCCCGCAAATGTGTTTCATCGGTTATGAAATGTATAAGTTCATCCCTCTTTACATTGAGCCAGTCGTGAAGGATGATGGAGACGCCTCTATCGATATTGATCATCTAATACCTGCTTTCTATGTTAAAATTTTACTATATTTGAGGAACGATGCATGAAAAAACCTGTCAGATATGATTATTCAAAACCTATAAAGATCATTAGCTACAAGAAAAACAGATTCGATACCATATTCTATTCTTTCCTGCTCACGCTGATGATGGCTGCCATCTTCTATCTGATCTTTATCCACGATGGCAAGTTCAAAATCGATTTCGTCCTATGGCGAGTACTTGTATCGATGCCGCTGATAATGTTGTCATATTGGCTCAAGGGTCTGCTCGATGAGATCAGGACCTACACGCCTAAGCTTATGAGAAAACACATCTGGAATATCAACGAACTCATGGAGATGACGGGAAAGGATCGCAAGGAGACCGAGGCCATCATGAACCATGTGCTGGATGCCTCTTTCATTGTTGATCAGAAGAACATTGAGAAGCAGGACTGAAGAAAGAAAATAATAAAAAAATGATGATAAGATTGAAAATATTTTCATAAGGAGAAAAGATTTTCAATCTTATTTTATTAGTGCTATAATTCTGTATATAAAAAGGGGGAATTTTTTTATGCTTATTAGATTAATAGGTGTAGCTGTTGTTATAGTTGGACTTGTCCTCAAGTTTGACACTATCGCAACAGTCGTCCTGGCTGGTATTGTTACAGGCCTGGTAGGCGGAATGAGCATAATGGATATCCTAGCAACGTTAGGTAAATCCTTTGTTTCCAACAGAACCGCCACTTTGTTCGTTCTGACATTACCTGCTATCGGTATCTGTGAAAGATTTGGTCTTAAGGAAAAAGCTATCGACTTTATCCGCAGCATCAAATCCGCAACAGCTGGTAGAGTTATCATTGTCTACGAAGTAATCAGAACATTGGCTGCTGCCTTCTCAATCAGATTAGGTGGTCACCCACAGTTCGTACGTCCAGTTGTAGTTCCTATGGCTGAAGGTGCTGCTGTTGCCAAGTATGGTGAGATCAATGACAAGATGAGCGATGACATCAAGGGTGCTGCAGCTGGTGCAGAAAACTATGGTAACTTCTTCGCTCAGAACTGCTTCATGGGTGCATCAGGTACATTGCTGATCGTTTCAACATTGAACGAACAGGGCTTTGCAGCTGTAAATGCTCTGGATGTAGCTAAGTGGTCAATCCCTGTAGCTGTCATCTCGGTAATCTTAGGTGCTGCCAGAAATCTCTGGCTCGACAAACAGCTTGATGATGAAGCTGCGAAAGGAGGAAACAAATAATGACTGCTGCTCAAATTGTTGCTGAAGTATTCTATTGCATTATTGGTTTAGTTTTCGTCCTTGTTGGTGTTAAGGCTTTAAAAGATGATGGCTGCAGCAAGAAAGCTACAACTGCTGCTTTCTGGTTCCTGCTTGCCTTCACATTCATTGCCGGTCAGTGGCTGGTCAATGCAGGCTTGGCTTGGATCATCGGTGCTGCGATCGTAGTTATGGCTTGCTTAACTGCGATCGGCGGTGTTGTTCAGACAAAGAACGATGTACCAGATCCTGATTCTGTCAGAGCTATGGCTGACAAGTATGGCTATAAGATCTTCATCCCTGCTGCATGTATCGCTGTTACAGCTGTTGTCGGTGCAACTTTAGGTTCTAAGGTTCCGGCTTTAAGCTGGCTGACTGCAAACAATGCTATCGGTCTGTCAGGTGCTGTAGCTTTGATCGCTGCATTATTACTGACTAAGTGTGATCCTAAGTACGCTGCTGTTGATGGCGCTAGATTGATGGATAACGTTAATACAACAGGTATCCTTCCTCAGCT
Source organism: Erysipelotrichaceae bacterium (assembly GCA_017511325.1). Next base: position 4,504 of record JAFWKS010000365.1, on the reverse strand, counting down.
GCTGTCTGCATTAGGTGCTCTGTTCACTGCTGCCGGTGTCGGCGAAGCTATCTCTCACTACGTATCAATGGTAGTTCCTGAGAACAGCATCCTTATCGCCTGCATCGTATACTGCTTAGGTATGGCTCTGTTTACAATGATCATGGGTAACGGTTTCGCTGCATTCTCAGTTATCATGGTCGGTGTTGGTATCCCGTTCCTGATCTCTAAAGGCGCTAACCCTACGATCGTTGGTGCTTTAGGTTTAACTGCTGCTTACTGTGGTACTCTGTGTACTCCAATGGCTGCAAACTTCAATATCGTGCCTGCTGCTTTGCTGGAAACTAAGTCTAAATACTCTGTTATCGTCTCTCAGATTCCGTTCGCAGTATGCATGCTGATTGTACACGTAGTCTTATTGATGGTTTTAGCTTTCTAATTTAAAGGAGTCAGAAATGAAAATATTACTTACTGGCTTTGAGCCTTTTGGCGGAGAAACTGTAAATCCTGCTCAAGAAGCTGTTCAGCTTGTGAAAGATGAAATAAAGGGTGCACAGATCGTTAAGTGCTATGTGCCTGTTGTCTTTGGCAAAGCAATTGAAACTGTACATGAAGCAATGAAAAAGGAAAATCCTGACGTTGTATTGTGTATCGGTCAGGCCGGTGGCAGATATGAAATAACTCCTGAAAGAGTTGCGATCAACTGCGATGACGGCAGAATTCCTGATAACGAAGGAAATCAGCCTGTCGATCAGCCGGTCTTTGAGGATGGTGAGAATGCATATTTCTCAACTCTTCCGATCAAGAAGATGGTTGAATATATGAAGAAAGCAAACGTTCCTGCAGCTGTCTCAAATACAGCCGGCACTTACGTATGCAACCACCTGATGTATGGTGTATGTTACTACATCGCCAAGGAATTCCCAAATACCATCGGCGGTTTCATGCATGTTCCATTCCTGCATGAGCAGGTCATGAACAAGAAGGAAACAGCTTCGCTTTCTAAAGACGATGTCGTCAAAGGCATTGAAGCATCAATAGAAGCTATCGTTGATTCAAAAAACTGATTTAACAGAATAAAGGGTCGATCAAATGGTCGATCCTTTTTCTTTTATGGGAGCACATCCAATAATAGGATATGATAATCATAGAAGAAAGGAGAGATTCCGATGCTAAAAAAAGCCTGGCTATTATTCATAAACACCTTTTCCATATCAATGAGTGCAAATTCCGGCTATGCGATGCTTGGTGTCATCAAAAACCGTTTTGTCGACAAGTACAGATGGTTTTCCAAAGAGGAAATGGAAGACTATATTGCCCTGGCACAAAGCTGTCCTGGTCCGATAGGGTGTTCATCAGCGATGATCATCGGCTATCGAAGCTGTGGCATTATCGGAGCCTTATCAGCAGCGCTTGGAGTGATCATTCCGCCTTTCATCATGATGGTTCTGGTAACTTTCTTCTATGCGTTCATTTCCACCAATCAATACGTAAGGATCTTCATCAGCGGCATGCAGGCAGGAGTATGTGCGATGCTGCTGGACGTGGTGCTGGGGCTTTTCTCTGGCATCAGAAAGATGAATAAACCATTCTACTTTGCTATAGTGGCGTTGTCTTTTCTTTATGTCAGACTGACGGATTTTTCAATTTTCTATCTGGCGCTGCTCTGCATAGGTACAGCCATAATCAAGACACTTATGATCAAAAGAAAGGTGGACGAAATATGATACCGGTCTGGAAGATCTTTCTCAGTTTCTTAAAGATCGGTGGCTTTGCCTTTGGCGGAGCCTATGCCGTCATACCGCTTATTGAAGAACAGATGGTCACCAATAACGGCTGGATGACATTTGCGGAATTCTCTGATCTAGTGGCGATCGATGAGCTGACCCCCGGTCCGATCATCATTAATTCCTCAACCTTCATCGGCATGAAACTTGCCGGTGTGCCTGGTGCTGTTGCCGCAACGCTTGGCTGCGTGATTCCGGGCGGCATCGTGGCCCTTCTGCTTATTAGTCTTTATTCAAGATACAAAGAGATCCCGGTGATTTCCGAGATAATAAAGATCCTCAAATGCATGTCGGCAGCGCTGATCTTTTCGGTGCTGCTGAAGATGCTTATGAGCGCAGTATTTCCTGAAGGTTTTGAAAGCATCAATATCCTTTCGTTGGCATTGATGGTCGCCGGCTTTTATGTCCTTAAGAGATTCAAAACCAATCCGCTATATGTGATGCTGGGATGCGGCTTCATTAACATGCTGGTATACCTCATAAAAAATAAATAGACACCCGTCTATTTATTCTTCTTCTGATTCTGCAGATACAGTTCACGATTTTCCTTTTTCCAGCGATAGTACTCAGCTTTCAAAGGAGTATAACTCAGTTTCTTCAGCTGCTGGTAATTCACCCGGAAATTTGCTTTGCTGTGATGACCGCTATACAGATATCGCAGATACATGACCATGTACTTATCGATCTCATGAAGGCCGTCAGTACAGTTCAACAAAGGAAAGTAGAATCGTATCCAGGTGAAGTCATTATCTCCCTTTAGATCATAGAACTTATGATCGAAGCTGCTGATCATAGCCTTGGCCGCTTTTTCAAAGCTGAGACCATTCTTCTTTCTTGCGGTATAGAGCTTTCTGGCTTTTCTTCTGATTTTGCCTTTCATCTTCATGATGGTCCCCTCAGATAGATCGATACGATCATCATGATATGAGAAACCCAGGAACTCCCATGGTGTTCCCGGTTCACTTACATGATATTTATCCATATTCAGCTGAAGGTTTTTCTGTTTCAGAAAATTCTTTATGAAGAGGAAATTTTCATCAAGCTGCTTCTTATCATCAAAGAAGATGATCATATCATCGGAATAGCGGAAATAAGGGATATTAAGACCTTCATAATATTTATCGAGATCTATGAGATAGAAATTCGCAAAGAAACTGGCTAAAGGCACACCAGCCATGGCTCCTCTTTTTTCAATGATGAATTCATCGTTGAAATAACATCTATCCTGTCTGAGCAGATATTCAAGGAAATCATACAAAGCCTTATCTTTTATGATCGGGTTCAATGTATCCAGCAATTGATCGACATCGATCGAATTGAAGTAATCGTGGATATCGAGCTTCAGGACATATCTGTCATTAAGGCCGCTGATCTTTCTGATCTTTTCAAACGCATGGCAGGCGTTGATGTTCCTCCTGAAGGAGTAACAGCTGTCTGAAAGCTTGCTGTCATAAGCGTAAAGAAGGTAAGCAAGAAGCTTGAGCACCCAGGTCTCATCTGTACTGTAGGAATAGACGGTGCGTTTTTTCTTTGAATCGATCTTGCTGATAAGCTTCTTTTTGGGATAAGAAAAACAAAGATCCTCGGCAATAGCCAGATATCTTTGTTCCGCAATAAAAGAATACAGCTGTTTCTGTTCGTTCTTGTTCAGCTGTCTTTTTTCGACCTTGTATCGATAGAATTCTTCCCACATTGAAGGGGAAGACAGTTTATCAAGGATGCTGTTCATATAAAAAAAGAAAGAGAAAACGCTTTGAAGTAAGCTGTGCTTACGATACTAAATGGTACATGATCCGATTACCCGCAAAATACTTTAAGGATCATGCTGCATTCACCGCGGGTGCAATAATTGCTTTTCTCTTTCGTTTATTCTAAAGATTACAGGTATTTATGCAATCTTTGAGAAATATATTCAGGCGTGTTTGGATAGTGTTCAACAAAGTTGATGAACGTATAGCCGTGCTTTGCAGCTTCTTCCTTGCTGAAGCGGTATTCACGATGTGAGGTCGTAGTCTTGCCTATGAGCATCATGATAAGCTTAGGCGTATTTCCATCATAAACAACGATCGAATAATTCATGAATTTACCGCTGCCGCCAAGCTCGGTAGGAGAAACGTTTTCTCTGACCGTGTAGTTTGGGAATTCTTCCGCAAGTATCTTGAGGATCCTTTCCCTGGCGCTCATTCCGTCATTGACTTCTTCAAACATCGAATCCTCATATTTGACGTTTTCATTGTTCTGCTGTCTTTCCTGCTTGTATTCTTCAACAGCATGTTTGAATTCTTCCGCATGTTCACCAAGAGATTCCTTGATCGAGCCAAAGATCTCAGCGGCTTTCTGCTTGTTTTCTTCGCTGGCAACTTCTTTTAAAACTTCAGCGCCTTCTTTGAGAAACTTATCTAAAAGTCCCATGTGATTCCTCCTTTTGTTTCAAATGATTATAATAACTGTTCTTTAATTAAATTATAGAAAATTAGAAATCAAATGACCATATAGTTATCACGTTTTATTGGATAAATGTATGCCAGGGTGTTTATAATATTCTATATGAGTTTCACCCTTAAGGAATATATAACTCCTGATTTTGATGAAGAAAGATTCAAGAAGGCGCCGGATGCAAAACTTGTTGAAGTGATCGATGATGGTGTAGCTCCGGATGGTTGTCATGCGCTTTCGATCTATCCTGAATATTTCAAGATCGATGGCAAATGGTATCTGGTGGAAGAAAGCCGCATGGA
>JAFWKS010000364.1 GCA_017511325.1 Erysipelotrichaceae bacterium | reverse complement strand
CTCATGGCTTTTCCAGAAGTGATGGCATCATTGACCTGGCCAGAAGATTCAAGCCTACCGAATATGCGATAGCCCGCGGTGCCTGGGCAAGCAAGTCGGGAATGGGATACTGGGTGTTGAGGACCAATGGCTATTCTGCCTCAAATGCTGTATACGTGAGCGATCTCGGAGCTGTGTATAACAGAGGCTCTTATGTTAACTGTCTTGATGCAGGTATCCTGCCCGCAATGACCATTGACCTTAAAACAGCCAGGCTGGTCGATGCCGGCACAGCATCATCAGCTGACCTATATAGCGAAACAGCAGGAAACAGTGATGAACAGACAGATTATCTCGATTATTCTCCTTTGAGTAACGAAACATATTCAGAACCGGTGATCGAAAAAGAGGAAGCTCTTTCCAGCGGCCTTAAAACTACCTGGGATTGTGTGTATTTCGGACAGTATCCAAGCAGCGAGATAATGAAGACGCTTAACTCTCCGATCGAAGGATACGCAACTCCTGCAGGCAGCATCATAGTTGACGAAGAGCTGTTTGCTGCTTTGAAAGATGCGGTCTGGGAAGATGATGAAACAGTGATCAATGATGTGAGGTTTCGAAGGATAAAGTTAAAGGACAGTGAAGATGAGCCTCAGTATTATCACTGGACAGATAGCGATCCATACCACTATTTCATTTATGAACCGATCAAATGGCGGATCATCGAGATAAACGATGATGAGATGATGCTGATGAGCGACAGACTGCTGGATTGTGTTCCATACAACAGAGTATCGGAAAATGTAAGCTGGCAAGACAGCTATCTGCGACAGTTCCTTAATGATGAATTCTATGATCATGCCTTTTCCGAAAAAGAGAAAGAAGCGATCATAACAAAACAGATAGAGAACGATCCAAACAGGACATATGATACTTATTGCGGAAATACAACTTCTGACAAGGTATTCATATTAAGTGAAGAAGAAGTTTATCTGGATAAAAAGGCGACAGAACATGGCTTCTATCCATATACCGGAGTAGATGATCCGGCAAAGAGGTTCAGACCAACCATGTATGCAATGGCTCGCGGTACCTGGTATAGTCCTGTAGAGAACTACAAAGGGAACGGTTTCTGGTTCATGCGCACAAACGGCTATTGTGGATCAAGCGTGACTTACATATGCGATATGGGATATATCTACGAACATGGAACGGATGTCACATGTTCAGATTCAGGCATATTGCCCGTCATCTGTGTCGATCTGACAAAAGCTGAGCTTATAGATGCCGGCAAGTCATCATCCATTGAAACCTTAGAAAACTGATCAAACAGGTCAGCAATACTGGCGATATGAGCTGTAACTTAATTTATTTGAGATTCATTAAAACTCGTTTTTTAATGTGCTATCATTATGAACATAGAGCAAAAATCTTGATCAGAAAAGATCTTAGGGGGAAAAATGAAAGAAAACTTAAAGAAATACACACTATGTATGATCCTGATGTCTGTCATCGCAATCATTATCGGAATCTTCATGATAATGTACCCGGCCACTTCGCTTGCTACACTTGGAGTGATTATCTCCATATTCTTGATCATCAACGGCATAGTACTTATCGCCCTCGATGTCAAAGCTTGGACTTACGATATTCCGTTTGATGGTTTACTGCAGGGTGCTTTACGTATAGTCCTCGGCGTCCTGCTTTTCAGAAATCCTGATT
>JAFWKS010000363.1 GCA_017511325.1 Erysipelotrichaceae bacterium | reverse complement strand
GTCACGTATACAAGGATTTCAATGAAGCTCTGATGGCTTATCAGAACAAGGAAGTACATTTGCACACTCGTGTAGCTGTACCAGCCAAAGCTCTGAAGAAGACCTGCTTCAGTGAAGAACAGGAAGAGAAGTATCTGGTCACAACGATCGGAAAGCTTATCTTCAATGATAAGTTCCCGGCTGATTTCCCATACATCAATGATGTTGAAGGCGAATCATTAAAGAGGACTCCTGATAAGTATTTCGTAGAATGCGGTACTGATATCAGAAAGTTCATCAGGGAACAGAAGATCGCTCCTGAATTCACCAAGAAGAACCTTTCCAAGGTCATTGCGGAAGTCTTCGCAAGATACAAGACAGAAGGTTCATCAGATATTCTTGATGCGATCAAGGACTTAGAATTTAAATATTCAACTGTTGCCGGTATGACGATATCTCTGGCAGATATCAATGTCGCACCGCACAAACAGAAATTCGTTGATGAAGCAAAGGCTAAGGCCGATGTATTACAGAATTTATTAAGGAGAGGTCAGCTCACTCTGCCTGAGTGGGAAAAGCACTTCTCAAGACTGTGGGCTGATGCGACCAATGCCATTGGTGATGACGTCATGGACAACTTACCTCGTAAGTCGCCGATCAACATGTCATCAGTATCAGGTGCCCGTGGTAACAAGTCTAACTTCACGCAGCTGGCAGGTATGCGTGGTCTGATGGGTAGACCTACTCAGTCAAAATCAAAGAAGGAATATCAGCCATCAATCATTGAGGTTCCTATCTATTCGTCATTCCGTGAAGGTTTGAATGTGTCTGAATTCTTCATTTCCACTCACGGTGTGCGTAAAGGTCTGACTGATACGGCCCTGAAGACTGCCGAATCTGGCTATCTGACAAGAAGACTTGTCGATGTAGCTCAGGATGTTATGATCATGGAAGAAGATTGTCATACCGACCAGGGCTACTATGTCACAGACATCATCGATCAAAAGGACAATTCAACAATTGAAAAGTTCTATGATCGTATTGTCGGACGCTATGCCAAGGAACAGCTTTCTGATCCTGAAACAGGCGAGATCATCATTGATGAAGACGAATTCATCGATGAGACGACTGCCGATAAGATCTTGAAGGCCGGTTTTAAAGGCATGAATATCCGTAATTCATTTACCTGTAAGTGCAAAGACGGTATCTGCCGCAAGTGCTATGGCCGCAATATGGCTACCGGCAAGCTCGTCGAAGCAGGTGAAGCAATCGGTATCATGGCTGCTCAGTCAATCGGTGAACCTGGTACTCAGCTGACAATGCGTACCTTCCACTCCGGTGGTGTCGCAAATGCCAATGATGATATCACACAGGGTTTACCGCGTGTTGAGGAACTGTTCGAAGCACGCTGTCCGAAACATCCGGCTGTCTTAGCCAAGATCGCAGGTGAGATCACCAGAGTTGAAGAGCTGGAAGACCATTCATGGGCTATCGAGATCTCCAACGAGAAAGAATCGATCGTTCATAAGATCGGTATCTCTCAGACGGTCAGAGCCTGGATCAAAGTAGGCGAACAGGTCAGAGCCGGTGCTAAACTTACCGAAGGCAATGTTGACCCTAAGGAACTGTTAAGCATCGCCGGTGTTCAGGCTGTTCAAAACTACATCTTAAAGGAAGTCAAGAAGGTTTATGCCGTAACCGGTATCGATATCTCAGATAAGCACGTTGAAGTCATCATCAAACAGATGCTCAAGAAGGTTATCATCATCGATCCGGGAGATTCAGAACTCTGCGCAGGTCAGACGATCTCCTTAAAGAGACTTACTGATCTGAACAACGACTT
>JAFWKS010000362.1 GCA_017511325.1 Erysipelotrichaceae bacterium | reverse complement strand
GGCTACCAGAATGGATCCGATCATTGAGATATGCAAGAAACATAACCTGATGCTGTTTGAAGATTGTGCCCAGTCTCATTTTGCTCCATACAAAGGAGTTAACACGGGTTTATTTGGAGATGCCTCATTCTTCAGTTTTTATCCAACCAAGAATTTAGGCGGGTTCGGTGATGGTGGAGGTGTCATTTCTAGAAATAAGGAACTGATCGACAGAGTCAAAGTCATCAGAAACTATGGCAGCGATTACAGATATCACAACATTGTAATCGGTTATAATGACCGTTTGGATGAAATGCAGGCTGGATTACTTAGAGTCAAACTGTCTCATATGCCTGTATTGCTGGCAAACAGAGATCATATAGCTCAAAGATATCTTAAAGAGATTAAGAATCCATTGGTTCAGTTACCTGAAACTCCGGAAGAATGCAAACACACATGGTATCAGTTTGTAGTAAGAGTTGATAATCAGACCGCATTTATTGAACATCTCAAAGCTCATGATGTCGCAACAGATATCGCCTGGAAAACTCCTCCTTATCTGCAGCCGTGCATGGTAGAGAAATTTGGTTATAAACGTGGTGATTTCCCTATTACGGAAAAGATCTGTGATTCCATCGTTTCATTACCAATGATGGATTACATGGATGAAGAAGAAATAACTAAAGTCATTAATGAGGTCGACAGCTATGCAGGGGTGTAGCCTGATTAATATAAAAAAAGTGGTTGAATCTGACGGTGTTCTTCTGGTCATGGAAAACGATAAAGAAATACCGTTTTCCATTGAAAGGATCTTTCTTGTAACAAATGTTTTAGAAGGGAAAACTAGAGGAGATCACGCAACTAAAAAAACCAGACTGATTCTTTTTCCTGTAAGTGGTTCATGTAAGGTCGTTGTAGATAATGGATTTGAAAAAGAAACTTATCTGATGGATGACAAATCTAAAGGCTTGCTAATAGAACCGATGATCTGGAGAAGCATGCAGGATTTTTCTCCTGATTGTACTATGATGGCTGTCTGTGACAGAAAGTATGTTCCTGGAGAAGAAACCATTGATGACTATGACGAATATCTGAAAGCAGTTAATAAAGGTTAGAAATGATAAGAATAGGTGTAATTGGAAGTTCAAATATTGCTGAAAGAAGAATGATTCCTGCTATATTGAAGGAATCTTCTTTTGAATATGCAGGCGTTGCAATATCCACAAAAGACGAGATGGATTTTACTGGAACAGATGAAGAGTTCGAACCGATAAGATTGCATAAAATAGAAAAGGCCAATCGTTTTAAGGAGACATTTGGCGGGAAAGTATATAACAGTTATGAATCTTTATTGACTGATAAAGATGTAGATGCGGTATATATTGCATTGCCTCCTGCATTGCATTATCAGTGGGCAAAAATAGCCATTAACAATAAAAAACATGTTATTCTTGAAAAACCGTTTACTGTAAAAAGAGATTTAACAGAAGATCTTATTGATAATGCAAAAAAGAATGATGTTGCCGTTATTGAAAACTATGGTTTCTGTTATCATAAACAGATGAATATCATAAAAGAAACAATAGATAATGGAATTATCGGTGATATAAGATTGGTTAGAGCAACATTTGGTTTTCCGCACAGGGATAATAAAGATTTCAGATATGATAAAGAACTAGGTGGTGGTGCATTACTTGATGCGGGAGGCTACACAATTAAGGCTGCGACAACGATTCTTGGCTTGGGCCTTGATGTAACAAGTTCAAGCAGCATCATCACCGAAGGCCATGAAGTTGATATGATGGGAACTACTACTTTAATGAGAAAAGATGGGGTATGTGCCCAACTGTCATATGGAATGGATAATTACTATCGCTGCGAACTGGAAATATGGGGAAGCAAGGGTTTAGTCATGGCGCCACGTATATTTACGGCTCCTGATGGTTTTGAAGCCCAAGTTATTATTAAAGACGGACAGAATACTATTGAAAAAACCGCAAGTGATGACCAGTTTCAGAGAATTGTATCCAAATATGAAGAGTGTATAAACTCTAAAACAATTAGAGAAAGTATAATGAATGAAATTATTATTCAGAGTTCATTAATAGAAAAAGTAAGAGAAATAAACAGCGAAAATCTGGATTAGGATGATTTAAACATCTTTATAGGTTATACTTTTATTGTTAATTTATATATAGGAAAAGGTATTTGTTATGAAAAGAACACGTGTATTAGTTACAGGCGGAGCTGGATTCATTGGTTCTCATCTATGTGAAAGATTATTAAGTGAAGGTTACGATGTTGTCTGTATGGACAACCTGTTTACAGGACAGAAGGATAATATCAGACATCTTTTAGGTAATCCATATTTTGAATTTATCAGAAAAGATGTGCTGGAAGATATCTATGTTGAGTGTGATCAGATATATAACTTAGCTTGTCCTGCATCACCTATCCATTATCAGTATGATCCAATCAAGACTATTAAGACATCGTTTATTGGTGCTTTACATGTGTTGGGTCTGGCTAAAAGATGCAATGCAAGAGTATTGCAGGCTTCAACTTCTGAAGTATATGGAGATCCTGAAGTTCATCCGCAGCCTGAATCCTACTGGGGACATGTAAATCCAGATGGGATCAGATCCTGCTACGATGAAGGCAAAAGAGCCGCAGAAACTTTATTCTTTGATTATCACAGACAGCACGATGTAGATATCAAGGTTATCAGAATATTCAATACCTATGGTCCTAACATGAGGGGCGATGATGGTAGAGTCGTATCTAACTTCATAGTTCAGGCTTTAAAAGGCGAAGACATCACGATCTATGGTGATGGATCTCAGACCAGATCGTTCTGCTATGTAGATGATCTTGTAGAAGCAATGATCAGAATGATGAATTCTAGAGATGGTTTCACAGGCCCAGTAAATCTTGGCAGTCCTGGTGAATTCACGATGCTTGAACTGGCAAAGAAAGTAATAGATCTTACAGGTTCTAAATCAAAGATCATATATTTGCCATTACCTCAGGACGATCCTACACAGAGAAAACCGGTGATAGATCTTGCGAAAAAAGAACTTGATTGGAAACCAACCGTTCCTCTTGAAGAAGGGTTAAAGAAAACGATTGAATATTTCAAGAAACAATTGGAGATTGAGTGATGGAAGATAAAGTATTGAGCATTATAATTCCTTGCTATAACGAACAGGACAGCATTCTTGATTTGGTTAAGAAGGTTTTGGAATCCCCTATTCCAAATAAAGAAATAATTGTTGTTGATGATTGCTCAAAAGATAACACTAGGGAAATTCTAGAAAGGGATGTTAAACCTTTGGTCTCTAAGATTGTTTATCATGATGTCAATAAGGGCAAAGGTGCTGGTTTAAGAACAGGATTTGAACACGCAACAGGCGATGCGGTCATTGTTCAGGATGCCGATCTCGAATATGATCCGAATGAGTATCCGTTGGTTGTTGAACCAATTTTTAATGGCGAGGCTGATGTTGTTTATGGGTCAAGATATCTTAATCAGAAAAGAAAAGGTTATATGGCGAACAGACTGGCCAATTGGTTCTTAACCAATTTATCTAATGTTTTCACTGGACTTCATTTAACAGACATGGAAACATGTTATAAATGTTTTAAAAGAGAAGTAATACAATCTATCGATTTGAAGGAAGAAAGATTCGGTTTCGAACCTGAAGTCACATCTAAAATTGCTAAAAAGG
>JAFWKS010000361.1 GCA_017511325.1 Erysipelotrichaceae bacterium | reverse complement strand
TGCTTTCGCCACGATCGACGACAGTTCATCTTTCGTTGATAAAACATCATTATCGTCATCGCCATCCAGCAATGATCTGATGATTGACAGATCTCTTTTTTGGGATGAAAAGATCAGTTCGTTAAAAACGCCTTTTCCATAACGCAGTTCTTTATCGATTATCTCTTCAACCTGTTCAGCATTCTTTATTTTGGTTTTGTCAGGAGTTGTCAGCTTGGTTTCACCGCCGTCATCATTCCATTCCTTTTCCAGCGTGAACTTTCCTTTGTCGTTTTCAAAAACAACTTTGCCATTGATGAAATCGCCTGAAAACTCACTGTCTTTATTTGGAAAATAAAGATTAAGAAAGCTTCGGTCTTTATTGCGTTTCGTATTTGTGGTCTGAAAAAACATATTGTAGATCAGATCTACGATCGTGCTCTTTCCGGTCTCATTTTCTCCTACTATCAGATTGATGCCATCATCAAATTCCAGTTCTCTGTCTTGAATTCCAGCAAATGCCTCTGTTTCAATTTTATTGATCTTCATATTTATTCTTTGCACTCCTGTAATAATTCATAAGCCATTGCAACTTCCTTAGGATCATCGATCAGTTCTTCAAGAAACCTCGCTGCAAAAGATGTTTCGGCATACTCGTCACGGATCTTTTCGACTGTTATTTCTTCACTTAGATCTTCATCTTCGATCTCATAAGAAAGGAATCTGCCTAGACATTCTTCATATATATCTGCTCTTGTTTTATATTCATCATGCTTAATGCAACCGCAGATATCGATCCTGACAATAGAATCGTCTTCTATATCTTTTGTTATCTTTTTTATTGTTTTTTCCAGGATCGAATCATCCTCGGCCTTGACTGCAACATCCAGATCATAGAATCTTATTTCACCTGTTCTGATCGCCTTGGCACTTACCAAAGGTTTACTGTTGTTCTTTTCCATAGATAGCAGAAAACCATAGCCAGGAGTGTTGTTACTATAATCGGTCTGGGCATGTGTACCGACATTGAAGATCTTATAGTCCTTATGTTCCTTTTCATCTTTCATGATCTCCGGATATGGAATATGAGTATGACCGATCAGCCACGCATCGACCGGTATAGCATTAAGTTCTTTCTCGGTCATCCTGTAATACTCGTTTTTTGGATCAGGAGAAAAACCTTCAATGGATCCATGCGCTACTCCGATGTTATATGATCTTTTATCAATATCACTCTGGATATCTTTGATCCACTCAAGATTGTTTTTATCAGAATGTTTATCATGGCAATAGGCAGGATAGAAAACGGCCTTCTCATCACGTATCTCTAATTCATAAGGTTTAAGTTCGTTCAGAATAATAGTATTCTGGCTGTTTTTCTCTATGCTCTTTTTAAAAGTCTGCCATAAGGAAACTTCCTCATTATAGAAATCATGATTGCCTGGCAAGACAAGAACAGTATTAATGAATCTTGAAAGTATGAAGGCTACTCTTTCAATATGCTTTTTTGCGATATTATTGTTTTCAAACAGATCTCCGGTAATGACAAAAAAATCGCATTTTTCCTCATTTGCTGTTTTGACCATCTTTTCAAGAACGGAAAATCTTGTTTCAAAAAGCCTTTCCTTAACGTTCACAAACTTCTGGTTTCCTATGCCGATGTGGTTATCGCCTGTAACAAACAATCTGATCATATACACCTCCAAAAACAGTTGAACAACAAATCATATTCTGCATATTCATTTGCAGATTAAAAAACATTTTTACTTATTCAGTATTCAACAACACCATTATATCAGCCATAGTTTACATAGATCTCTATACGAAAGAACTCAGGTATGATGCAGCTGATACTTTCTTGGCTATGGCTGATCAATCTTTCATAAAATCAAGTAGCACATTATTCAAGAGTTCAAGATTGCTGCAGATAAGGTGTCCGTTTTCAATCTTTATATATTTGTTTTTCAGTCCTTTTTCGTATTCTTTTTCCAGATCA
>JAFWKS010000360.1 GCA_017511325.1 Erysipelotrichaceae bacterium | reverse complement strand
GAGGTAGCTTAGTTGGCTAGAGCGATCGGTTCATACCCGGTAGGTCGTGGGTTCGAGTCCCACCCTCGCTACCACTGTTGGACCCTTAGCTCAGTTGGTCAGAGCTTCCGGCTCATAACCGGGTGGTCGAAGGTTCGAGTCCTTCAGGGTCCACCACTATCTAAATCTGCAGGAGTACCCAAGTGGCTGAAGGGTCCGGTCTTGAAAACCGGTAGGTCGTGCAAGCGGCGCCTGGGTTCGAATCCCAGCTCCTGCGCCATTCATATCGCGAGGTAGAGCAGTCCGGTAGCTCGTCGGGCTCATAACCCGGAGGTCGTTGGTTCAAATCCTTCCCTCGCAACCAATGGTTCTGTAGCTCAGTAGGTAGAGCAACGGACTGAAAATCCGTGTGTCGCCAGTTCAATTCTGGCCGGAACCACCATTTGAGAACGAAAGCCTTGAAAAAGGCTTTTTTCTTATATAAAAAGAATAGGTCTTCCCTATTCTTCTTCAGTTTTCTCTTCTGTTTCTTCTATAGCGGTTTCTTCAACTTCCTCCCATGGACAAGCCGAAGTATAGGCATTGCCGGAGATGTCTTCGAAATAGTAGCACTGCTTGTGATCGCTCACGAAGCTTGATTCGATATCATAGTATTTCTCCAGGATGTTCAATCCGTATACTGATGTGAAAATAAAATTGCCGTCAGCCATGACCAGTTCCAGATCCTGATATTTCAGCTGCGGAAACTTGTGGATCTCAGAGATCTGATCGATCACCTGTCTGTCACATTCTCCTAAGTGTTTCTGAAGCTGTTTCATCTCCTGTTCATCAAAACCTTCGATCAATGGCACTTTTGAAATAAGATAGAGATTGCTGTTGTTGAGGCCCGATCTCTCCCCGTCGTTCATGACAAGCACATAGAGGCCATTCTCCAGGGCATAGCCTACGATCTTTTTTTCTTTGACTATGATCTTCACCAGGCGATTGTCCATGAGTTTCACCTGACAGTCTTCGATGATGTTGTTCTCTTTAATCCTGTTTTCAACGAGTAAAGGAATAGTGAAAAGATATTTATTGTGGTCACTTAGTCCGCTCATTTCCAGGATCTCTTTTTCACTAAGATAATAGTTTCCTTCAATACTGATGTGATAGATGTTTGAAGCATCACTGATAAAATAGATCAGACCGATCAGAGTTAACGATAGAAAAACAGCTACAGTGCACCAAAGGACTTTTGCCTTTTCATATGCTGTAGCTACTTTCTTGTTTTTACGCAGATTGAACAGGATATTCTTTTTTAAAAGATTTTCTTTCTCGTCTAGCAATTGAACTTCTCTACTTCCATTACGAGTTTGATGCCGTATTTTTCTTTGACCTTGTCAATGATCTGGTAGGCAATGCCCAGATAATCATCAGCGGTGCCTCCGCCTTCATTGACGATGAAATTAGAATGTTTTTCAGATACGCAGATGCCATTGGCCTTCTTGCCACGATAGCCGATGCCGTCGATCAGCTTCCAGGCAAATGTTCCTTCAGGGTTTCTGAAACATGAACCGGCACTTGCCATCTCCAGAGGCTGCGTCTCTTTTCTTCTTCTTAATCTGTCAGCCATCAGATCCAGGATCTCGTGGCTGTCTTTCCTAATCAGGTTTATTTTTGTTGCAACGATCGCCCAGCGCGGATGATCCTGCAGGATCGAATGACGGTAAGAGAAATCCATCTCATCATTGTTGAGCCAGATAAGTTCACCATCTTTCAGCACCAGGGTCTCCTTTACGATATCAGACATCGAACCTTTGTAGGCACCGGCATTCATGTATACCAGTCCGCCTATGCAGCCCGGAATACCTGCCGCGAACTCCAGAGCGCTGTAGCCCTGCTTAGCCAGATCATTTGCCAGAAGCGGCACCATGACTCCTGCTTCGGCATAGAGTTCATCGTTTTTTATCTCATAGCTGTCCAGTTTCTTAAGACTGATGACGACGCCATCATATTCGCTCTCACCGCAGACCAGATTCGAACCGTTACCGATGATCTTGTAGTTGATCCGGTTGGTCTTGAGATAGTTGACGATGATCGTCAGGTCATCAACGCTGTTCGGTATGACAAAATGTCTGATGTGTCCGCCCATCTTCAGTGTCGTTAGATCTTTGAATGATTTATCATCATGGTATTCACCATGCTGTTTAAGAAATTGTGCGATCATAATTTTTCTATAGCTTCTATCATATCATTTAATACATTTGGGTTTGAAAGTTTTCGTGCGTTTTCAGAGAGTTCCTTGAGCCTTGTTTCATCATTGATCAGACCATTGATCGTTTCATTGAGCAGTTCACCGCTGAGATCCTTTTCTTCGATCATGATGGCAGCATCCCTGTCTGCCAGCGCTTTACCATTATAATACTGATGGTTGTTTGGCACAAATGGCGAAGGGATCAAAATCGCCGGCATGCCGATGGAACAGATCTCACACAAAGTCGTTGCTCCGGCTCTGCATACCAGCAAAGTCGAGTTGGCCATGACGTTGATACCATCGATCCTTTCAAAGATCTTGAGATAATCGTTTGGCTGAATCTTTTTCATGATATCGTCATAATGCGATCTGCCTGTCGCAAAGACGACCTGATATGAACCGTCCAGCATTCCGAAATAATCGAGAAGCTTCTCATTGACGCTTGATGAACCAAGCGATCCCATAAAGATGACGACAGTCTTCTTATGCGGATCAAGTCCAAGATCTTTCAGTACTGTATCATTTTTTCTTATGCCGAAGGCTTTGGTAGACTGCGGATTGCCCAGGATCTTGGTATTGGGATTATTAAACTGTTCAAGATTTTCTTCATAGGAACCGATGATCAGATCCATGTCCTTGTCAAGAAGCCTGTTGGCTCTGCCGACAAAGGAATTCTGTTCATGGATGATGGTCTTTTTCTTCAGATGTTTGGCAGCCTTCATCACCGGCAGGGAGATATAGTTGCCAAAACCGATCGCCATATCATAGTCTCTTAACAGATCAAGACAGGTGAAATAGGCTCTGACGATCGAAAACAGACTCTTTATCTTCTGAAAAAATCCACCTCTGGTAGTATAGACATCCAATCCTGTATATGCGAAACCACGTGAAGGGATGAGATCCTTTTCCATCCGGTCGTTTGAACCGATGAAACTCACCTGGTGTCCTTTTGCCTGTAAAGCTTCCGCCAGAGTGAGCGCAGGATAGATGTGCCCGCCCGTTCCTCCGGCTACCATTACGATCTTCATACATAACATTCTACCATTATTGAAAATCAACGGCTACTATTTAAAAAGATGCCTAAGCATAATGTCACTAACTTAAGTTGACATCACAACGGACATGAAAAACAGGCTATGAGTAAAATCATACCCTGTTTTTTTATTTTGTCTTTTATATGAAGAAACTGACGAAAAAGACTTGACAGAAAAATGAAAATCTGGCGCT
>JAFWKS010000359.1 GCA_017511325.1 Erysipelotrichaceae bacterium | reverse complement strand
TTCTGCAAGCTGATAAACGGCTTTGATCAAAGTATCGAACATTCCGCATACACCGAAAGATTCATCGACAGCATCCTGGGCAAATACAGAAGGATCACAGCGGCAACACCTGATGACGCTACGATAGATATCCTGGTGCGTGCAGATGCCATAGAAGGAAACGAGATGGCTGAATATATCGTCATGATGCATGCCGTGAGAGATCTGAGCCTGCTGAATGTCGACAACATAGAAATATGATCATATGAATACAAACGCCGATACAAGAGACAATCTGATTATCAGATACAATGCCTTGGGTATTGTGATGAATATCATCCTTTCAACTTTCAAGATCATCATTGGTTCCATCTATCATGCCCATGCCCTGATGATGGATGGCGTCAATGGTTTTTCTGATGCCGTATCTTTCCTTCTTTCGATCGTTTCTTCCTTTCTGAATAAGAAAGGCGGGACCAAGAATCTGCCTATGGGATATGGGAGGCTCGAATATCTGTTTTCTTTGACGACGACGATCCTGGTCATGTATGTAGGTATCCGCTCGATCATCTCGGCGATCGGCAGTATCCTTGATCCTCATGAGGCTCCTGATTACAGTATCTCGATCATCATCGTGACGATCTTTTCCCTTTTCCTTAAAATGGGTTATGGCTTGCTTTGCCGCAAGAAGGGAAAGGAACTGGATTCGATCGCGATGGTCATGAACGGAACGGATTCGCTTTGCGACAGTCTTGTCTCTGTTGGGATCCTTCTGGCGATCGTCATCTATAAAACGACTTCCGTCGATATCGAACACTATCTGTGCATAATAATCTCCCTGATGATAATCTTTACCGGCATAAAGATGCTGCATGAGTGCACCAACAAGATCCTGGGCACCAGAGTCGATCCTGACTTCAAGAAGCAGATCACCAATATGATCATTCAGGAAGAAGAAGTTTTGAATGTCTCGAATCTTGTCATCCACAACTATGGTGAAAACGTCAATGTCGGTTCAGTCGACATCGAAGTCGATCCGGACATGAAGGCGATCAAGATAACTGAACTTTCAAGAAGGATCATCGGCAAGGCCGAAGAACTGGGACTCAAGCTTACAAGCGTGGGCATCAATGCTTCCGATCTCAATGACAGCAAGGCCGACTTCATGTATGACAGGATCATCGATAAGGCCATGGAACACAAGGGCATCATCCGCATCAATTCTTTTTCTGTTGACTTCGACAAGAAGGAGATGTCTTTCTATATCGTGGTGGATTATCACATCAAAGACAAGGAAGAACAGAAACAGAAACTGCTTGAAGATGTCAAACAGATGTATCCGGATATGAATGTGAATATCTATATCGCGATCGATATGTGATATCTAAAACAGAAAAGTCGATAACAGTATCGTTAAGGTCAGCTGCTGCTGACTTTTTTGTTTATGTAATATCTTTCATTTTTTTTGAAAATGATCACATTTTTAAAGATAAAAAACAGTCATTTGAATAATATATATAAGGAAATGGTGATACAATTGATTAGAATTCGGTTTTTTGATGGAAAGAAGGAAACGAAATGAAAAAAATAAATCTGGAAGAATACGGAATCATTGATACAAAGGAAGTCATCTATAATCCTTCGTATGAATTGCTTTTTAATGAAGAGATGAGTCCTGAACTTGAGGGTTATGAAAAAGGTCAGCTTACAGAGCTTGGTGCTGTCAATGTCATGACCGGCATCTATACAGGCCGTTCACCTAAGGACAAATACCTTGTCGTGGATGAAAATTCAAAAGACACTGTCTGGTGGACCAGCGAAACATATCCAAATGACAACCATCCGATGTCTGAGAAAGTCTGGGAAGAAGTTAAACAGATCGCCAAAAAACAGCTCAGCGGCAAGAGGTTGTTTGTCGTGGATGCATACTGCGGTGCTAATAAAGATACCCGCATGGCTGTCAGATTCATTATGGAAGTAGCCTGGCAGGCTCACTTTGTCAGGAATATGTTTATAAAGCCAAGTGAGGAAGAACTTGAAACTTTTAAACCTGACTTTGTCGTATACTGCGCTTCCAAGGCGAAAGTTGACAATTATAAGGAGCTGGGTCTAAATTCCGAGACCTGCATCGCTTTCAACATCACTTCAAAGGAACAGGTCATCATCAATACCTGGTACGGCGGCGAGATGAAGAAGGGCATGTTCTCAATGATGAACTACTATCTGCCTTTAAAGGGCATCGCTTCAATGCACTGTTCTGCCAATACGGATATGAACGGTCAGAATACAGCGATCTTCTTCGGTTTGTCAGGAACAGGCAAGACCACTCTTTCTACCGATCCGAAGAGACTTCTGATCGGTGATGATGAGCACGGCTGGGATGACAAAGGCGTCTTCAACCTTGAAGGCGGCTGTTATGCCAAGGTTATCGATCTTGATAAGGAATCTGAGCCGGATATCTACAATGCGATAAAAAAAGATGCCTTGCTGGAGAATGTAACTGTTGATGGAAACGGCAAAGTCGATTTCCATGACAAGAGCGTTACGGAAAATACCCGTGTATCTTATCCAATCAATCATATAAGCAACATCGTCAGACCTGTTTCAAGCGGTCCGGCCGCCAACAATGTCATCTTCCTTTCAGCTGATGCCTTTGGCGTGCTTCCTCCTGTTTCGATCCTTACTCCGGAACAGACCAAGTATTACTTCCTTTCAGGATTCACAGCTAAGCTGGCTGGCACTGAAAGAGGCATAACTGAACCTACACCGACTTTCTCAGCATGTTTCGGTCAGGCTTTCCTGGAACTTCATCCGACAAAGTATGCGATCGAACTGGTCAAGAGGATGGAAGCGTCCGGTGCTAAAGCTTATCTTGTGAATACCGGCTGGAATGGTACAGGCAAGAGGATCTCCATCAAGGATACCAGAGGCATCATCGATGCGATCCTTAACGGTGCCATCAATAGATCAGAAACAAAGAAGATCCCATACTTCAACTTTGAAGTGCCGACTTCTCTTGAAGGTGTCGATACGAATATCCTTGATCCAAGAGATACCTATGGTGATAGAAACGAATGGGAAAACAAGGCCAAGGATCTGGCCGGAAGATTCATTAAGAACTTCAAGAAATATGAAACGAATGATGAAGGAAAGGCTTTAGTCAAAGCCGGACCTCAGCTTTAGGAGAGAAAATGGTTAAAATTGTTGAGACTTCGCTCCGTGATGGCCATCAGTCGCTGTTTGCGACCAGAATGAACACGGAAGAAGTAGTGAAACTCGCCAAGATCTATGACAATGCAGGCTACCATGCCCTGGAAGTATGGGGCGGTGCGACTTTTGATGCCTGCCTGCGTTTTCTTAACGAAGATCCTTGGGAGAGATTAAGAGAAGTTAGAAAGGTCTGCAAGAAGACCAAACTGCAGATGCTGTTCAGAGGACAGAACATCCTGGGCTACCGCCATTATTCTGATGACGTCGTCGACATGTTCTGCAGGAAATCGATCGAAAACGGCATCGATATCATCAGGGTATTTGATGCCTTGAATGACTTAAGAAACCTAAAACAGGCTGTTTCTTCAACAAAGAAATACGGCGGTGAATGTCAGATCGCTTTGTCATATACGACTTCGCCGGTCCATACGATCGAGTATTATGTTGAACTGGCCAAGGAAGTTGAAGCACTCGGCGCAGATTCCATCTGTATCAAGGATATGGCCGGAGTTCTGCTTCCGGAAGATGCCAAGAAACTGGTCAAGGCCATCAAGAAGGAAAGCAAGCTTCCAATAGAGCTTCATTCCCATTGCACGGCCGGTGTCTGTGAGATGACTTACAAGGCTGCCATCGAAGCTGGTGTCGATATCGTCGATACGAGCCTGTCGCCGCTTTCAAACGGTACAGCTCAGCCTTCGACGCAGGCTCTGGCTATGTCGCTTAAAGGAAGCAAATACGATCCAAAACTTGATCTGGATGTTCTGCATGAAGCAGAGCCGATCATGACGGCGATCGTCAACAAGTATGTTTCCAACGGTCTTCTTAACATAAAGTCTTTGCAGGCCAATCCGAACATATTGACCTATCAGGTCCCTGGAGGCATGCTGTCAAACATGATCAAGCAGCTCACTGATCAGGGTGCCATGGACAGATATGAGGAAGTTCTGAAAGAGATCCCGAAGGTCAGAAAAGACCTCGGCTATCCGCCACTTGTAACACCGATGTCACAGATGGTCGGTACACAATCAGTTCTCAATGTGCTCAATGGCGAAAGATACAAGATCTGTCTCAAGGAAGTCAAGGACTATCTTTCCGGCAAATACGGTAAGACTCCTGCGAAAGTCGATTCCAAATTCAGAAAGAAGATCATCGGCGACGAGAAGGTCATAAAATGCCGTCCGGCTGATCTGCTCAAACCGGAATTTGAGAGCCTTAAGAAGAAATACAAAGA
>JAFWKS010000358.1 GCA_017511325.1 Erysipelotrichaceae bacterium | reverse complement strand
CTTCAAGGCTCAGGAAGAAGTTTTGAAGAAGGTCCCGGCTTTAAAAGATGTCCACATCGTAAGATATGGTGTCATGCACAGGAATACCTATCTCAATTCACCAAATATCATCAACAACAGATATCAGTTCATCGAATATCCCAATGTCTTTATTGCCGGACAGATCTCGGGCGTTGAGGGATATGTTGAATCAGCTGCTTCAGGACTCTATGCGGCAATAAATATGGCTCAAAGTCTAAATGGCGGAATAAGATATGAACTAGGTCCGGATACGATGATGGGGGCTATGGCCAACTATATCTCCGATAGAAATATCAAAAAGCTCGAGCCGATGAATGCGAATTTCGGCATCTTCAGATGTGCATATGATGGTCCGAAAAACGAAAAGAAAAAATTCTATGTCGAACATGCCCTGAAGGCCGTAAAAGAGTATGCAGAAAAAATATAAGATCCTTGATGAATTTATAGCCTACATGTATGACAAGCGAACGGGCTCTGACGCCACAAGCGATTCATATTACCGCGATGTAGCCAGATTCATCACCTATCTTGAAGATAACCAGATAAAAGATTTCAAAGATGTCGATAAAGGCATCGTTTTTGCGTATGTGAACGAATTAAGAAGCGGCGAGATAACCAGAGGCAGGATCTCCAATTCGACATATGCCCGCAACATGAGCTCCTTGAGATCGTTCTATCGCTATCTTAATGAAAGACACATCTGCGATGCGAATCCTTTTCTGCAGTTTAAGAATGCCCATGTTGAGAAGCATCTTCCTGATGTCTTGACTTTTGATCAGGTCGAAAGGATCTTCGAGGTCTTTGATCTGGATAAACCGCTGGATGTCAGAAACCGCTGTATCGTCGAGACGATCTATGCATGCGGATTGCGTATCTCGGAGTGCTGTGATCTTCTTCTTGATAACGTCGACAGGAAAGCGATGATCGTAAGAGTGATAGGAAAGGGCAACAAGGAAAGGATCGTCCCTTTCTACCCGCGGCTTAATGAACTTATCGATCTGTATATCCAAATGTATCGTGATCAATACGCTATGGAAGGGTTTCCATACCTTTTTGTTTCTTCCAGAGGCACAAAAGTATCACCAAGAAGTGTTCAATTATTGTTGGATGGTGTTAAAATAAAAGCCGGATTGGAAATCGACATCCATCCGCATATGCTCAGACATTCCTTTGCGACACACCTGTTAGACAACGGTGCCGACCTGAGAACTGTCCAGGAGCTGCTGGGCCATGAGAATCTGTCAACGACACAGCTGTATACTCATCTGACTTATGACCGTCTGAAAGGAGCCGTGGATAAGGCCCATCCGCATTCAAAATGAAGAAGAAAAAGAATAAGATTGATTTAAGATTTTTATACATGTGGATACCGATGATCCTGCTGGAGATCATTTTCCATCTTGTCCAGTTCAGATCATTTGATCTTTTCACTTTCCTGAGGATGTTTTTTTATACCCTTTTTGTTTCAGAATTAATCTGCATCATCTGCAGTCTATTTAAGAACAAGAAAGTCTATTTTATCGTCGGCTTCGTGTATTTCATTCTGATCTGTGCCTACAGTTTTGTGGAACTGATCTTCAAGAACTTCATGGGAGACTTCTATTCCTTTGGCACAGTTGGTGATGGCGCCTTGAGGATCGCCCAGTATGCATTGATCTTTTTATCCAATGCGAAACTGCCGTATTATCTGTGCTTCTTGCCGATAATCGTTTATCTGCTGCTGCACAAATTTGTCAAGTTTAACAGCGAAGGACCTTTCCAGATCCCGCTGATCATCTGTATCTCGTCTTTTTTGTTGCTGTTGCCGTGCATGAACCTCGGTTCAGGAAACAGTTCGATCTTGGATGTCTATGCGACATTCTCAAACAAGACGATCATTATCGACAAGATGGGCATCGAACACTTCCTGTTCAGAGATCTGACCGCTTTTGCCTATAAGGCTCCGGAAAAGATCGAGATCGATACGATCGATGATGACGGCAATGATGACAAGCCGGCTGATCCGGTCATTGAGCCAAGAGTCATCGACAGTACGCTGTGGAAAAATATTGCGGAGAAGGAAGAAAACACCAACATGCAGACGATCGACAATTATCTGATGTCGCAAAAGATCACGCAGTCCAATGAGAAGACCGGTGAATTCGAAGGCTACAACTTCATCTATTTCATGGTCGAAGCAATGGACTATCTGGCTATCGATAAAGATCTGACTCCGACTTTATACAAGATGTATACCCAAGGCTATAGTTTCTATAACCATTACACGCCATTGTATTCATGTGCCACGGGAGAATCGGAATTTGTTTCCTATACTTCTTTGTTCCCTTATGTGAACGTGTGTACACCAAACTATATTGCGGGCGATCAGTTCTATGAGGCGCTGCCTTATCTGTTCAAGAACAAGGGCTATTCGACCTTCTCGCTTCACAACTGGCGTGATGAATTCTATGAGCGTAAGCTTATTCATCCGGCTATAGGTTTTGATAAGTATACTGATATCGATGATATATGGAAAGATACTTCGATTCAGCATACCAATGGCTGGCAAGCCGATTCGATGCTGATAGAACAGGCTATCAAGCAGATCGATGAAGTTAAAAACAGGAAATTCTTCTGCAACATCGTCACATCGGTAATGCACTTCCCATATGAGGAATCTTCATACTGGGGCGACTACTATCTTGATAAGGTCAACGAAGTGCATCCTGACTGGTACATCGACTACAAGCGTTATCTTTCAAAGTGCATGGACTTTGACCACGGTCTTGAGATACTGCTCGATTATCTTAAAGAAAACAATCTTGCGGAAAAAACCGTCATCTGCATCTATCCTGACCACCGTCCATACTGGATGGATTATGACACAGTCATGGAATACACGAGATGGATCAATCCGGACAGATCCGGAGAAAACGGCATCTATCGTTCACCGTTCATCATCTACAATACCGCGATAGCTCCGGAAGTAAACAACAACTACTGTTCGACTTTGGATCATGTTCCAACGATAGCGAACCTGTTCAATCTGGACTATGATCCAAGGCTCTATCTTGGCAAAGACATCTATGACGGAAACAATACCATCATTCTCGCCAATGGCAACTGGATCAATGAATTGGGATGGTATGATGCAACGAGTGAGATTTTCACTCCTAATAGCGGCGTACCGATGCCTGATGCTTCATATATAAGCAGAAAGAATTCAGCCGCCCAGAACACCATCAAGATCTCTTACCTGATCCTTGATGAGACATATTTTGCGAAACGCAAAGAGATCTGTTATCCGAAGTGATTTATGAAAATAGACAAAGTATTCAATGTCGACAGTGATATCGATATTGCCAATATCATGTTTGATTCAAGAAAAGGATCGAGTGATTCGATCTTTTTTGCGATGAAAGGCAAGATCAATGACGGCCATAAGTTCATCGACAAGGCGATCGATAACGGTGCAGTGTGCATCGTCCACTCCGATGAAATCGAAAAAAGGGAAAATGTTCTATATATCAAAACAGATGATGTACAAAAAGCCTACATCGATTTCTGCAAGGCCTATTATGATTATCCGCTTGATAAGATGAACGTCATCGGCATCACCGGGACCAATGGCAAGACGACGATTGCCTGGATCATCCGTTCGATAATCGCCAATTTTGAAAAATGCGGTTATATCGGTACGATGGGCTATTACTATGGTGAAGAGATCTATGATTCCAGCATGAATCTTACAACGCCCAAATCCGATGAACTGTTCAGGATCGGCAAGGAAATGTATGACTACGGCTGCAGAACCTTGGTGCTTGAAGCATCTTCGGAAGGTCTTTATACCAGAAGGCTTGATGGCGTCCATTTCTCTACGGCTGTCTTCAATAATCTGAGCAATGATCATTTCGACATTCATGGGAACATGGAAGATTATTTCAAAGCCAAATGTATCCTGTTTGAGAATACCGATAAAGCGATCATAAACATCGATGATGAATATGGCAGAAGATTGATGGATATATCAAAGGCTCAT
>JAFWKS010000357.1 GCA_017511325.1 Erysipelotrichaceae bacterium | reverse complement strand
CTTCATATAAAAGACAAAATAAAAAAACAGGGTATGATTTTACTCATAGCCTGTTTTTCATGTCCGTTGTGATGTCAACTTAAGTTAGTGACATTATGCTTTCAGGATCATTTCTTTTGTGATTTTTGTTTTAGGCGGCATCCTTGTCTCCAGTATATTACATTTGTTATATAACAATAATTATACTTTATGAATGATCTGTCAAGCATGAACACCAAAACATCTTCAACAGCTGCATCTTATTTACTATCGTCTTTCTTCTGGTAGTATTTATCAATGCCTCCGTATCCCATGATCAGTTTGTTTTCTCTGGTCTTGTTTATGAAATTATTGAGTCGCCTGTCAAATTCTGCAGGACGCTTTCTGGCTGCATCGATATAAGCTATACGGATCCTCTTGTAAGGATCGGAAAATCTTTTGTAGTTCTTCCAGACCTGCTTATCCTTGCGCAAAGCCGCAAGGATATCTTCGGGATAGATAAAACGTTTTCCGATGACTTTCTTTACAGACTTTTTTACTTCAGGATGGATCAGACCCTGTCTGTCCATTTCGAGCAGGCGCTCGATATTCGGCTGAGAATAACTGCTGCCTTTTCTGCGCGGAGTGAAACGGCGAAGCAGATGCTTATCATCAAGTGTCCCGGTACGGCCATCGATCCAGCCAAAACACAGAGCTTCTTCGACCGCATCATTATAGGAGATACTCTTTTCGCCCGAACTCTTGGCAGGGAACACGAGCCATATCTCCTTTTCTTTTGCGTAGTTTTCAGAAAGCCACTCGCGCCATTTTTGACGATCTATAAAATATTCTGTCTTTTTTATGTCGGCCATATCAGTCCTGATCAGTAAGCATAAAACTGACGTTTCTGTCGATCAATTTCAATAGTTCCAGATTATCAGCTTTGACTTTTCCTATCACATTTACTTTTTCATCCTGCGGATAATCCCTTTTCATGATCTGGATCTCGCCGCAATAGCGCTTGTACAGCTCGTTGTCGATGGTGATGGAACCTGCAAACCTTTTTATGCAGTTAGATGGTTTTATCATCCTGTCTGTGCTTCTGCTGTATTCTCTTGATTCAAGGATCCTTATCAAGCCGTTTGGCGAATCGATGCGGTTCGTGAATGGTCTGTCAAGCAGATACTTGTATTTATCAGCTATATCGACCGATAAACAGATCAGATCCTGTTCATTGAACAATCTTATCCTTTCAAGATCCTTGTCATCGATCCCCGGCTCGCTCAGATAGACCTGATCCACATCGAATCTTCTGATCATCTCCACATAGCTGACATATGCATTCTGATAGCGTTGTTTTTCCAGGGTCACAAGCCCCTCATATAACGGTCCTCTTTTTATCTTTCCCGGAATAAAGGCCATCACTTCGATACCGTTCTTCTTTAATTCACTGTTTATTTCAAGGAAGCGGTCTTCATCAAGTCCCGTCTCTTTTCGCGGATAAAAGTTATGCATGGCTACGATCCTTCCGCATTCCTTTACTTTCACCATATCCTCTATAGACATGGTCGAGGCATTTAAAACGACCCTGTGTTTCCTTGCGATCTCCATTATCTCCTGAAGAGAAAAACCATAGTCGATCCTTAAAGCCCCGAGATGATATCTGTCCACCAATGTATCGATATCGACATCGAGCTGTTTCAATGTGTTCTTTGAGATATCCGCAATTATAAAACAGCCTTTTGAATAAAGATCATTGCACAAAGAAAAGATGTCTTGATCATAATTGTCATCACATTCTTCCTGCATATGAAGGGATAGAAAAACAGCTGTATCATCCTTTATATCATCCAGTGATACAGTACCGTTTCTGATCAGACTTAAATAAGCTGACTGTCCTAACTGTTTACTCATAGTTTAGCTGATTCCTGTTATATATCATTTTTCTCCGGCATAGAATTCTGTTGTCGTCTCATTTGCCTGGATGAGTACTGAACTCTGGCGGAAGACGCGGACCATCTCATCTGCAGCTTTATGTACAGATCCAAGATCCGTATCACTCAGATATATGACCAGTGTATACTCCTGATAGATCTTGTTGCCATCGATCCATCCGCCGCTTGCTTCCTGGATCGTATAACCGCCGAAATGTTCGATCAGGATCTGTTTGGCTTTCTCTTTTGCTTCCTCGGGTTCAAATACCGGTTCGTTTGTATCCTTGTCATTTGTTCCCAGGTAAAGGATATACTGTATATCTCTGTTTTCGTTGTTTTCCTGGTCAGTGTTTTTATATACAGACACTATCGCGAAAAGCGATAACAAGATCGCGATGATGCTTAGAATGATCGTTAAGATCCCAGTTTTCTTTGACATAGAATTCTTCCTTTCAGATTTTAAATATTCTGACCTTTGCGCCTATTGACTATTTTTTCATATATGGGAAATATCATCGGAAATACGCCGATGATCAGCGCCAGCTTCTGTCCTGTTTTCTTCTTCCAGCAAAACAGAGTGACAGCTGTCATGATCATCAGACCCGCTTCTTAGCCGATAAACGAGTAGACACTGCCAAAGATCCTGCTTAGACCTTCAAGATCATTCTGTATCCATTCGATCGTTCTTACTTCCCACTCCATTGCAAGCCTCCTGAAGGCAGTTTTTATTATCGACACGTTCCATAAAAAGACATAAATGAATCTATATTAATTATACAAAAACAGAGCATTTTTCAACTCTGTTGCAAATGAACGATCAAATAAAGATCTGTTTTTATAAGAATCTTTTACAGCTGCTCCGTTTCAAGCAGATGGATGATGTAATCGTTGCCGTATCTTAAACCATCCGGTCCGACAAAGATGTTCATCTCATCACCAAAGCCCGGGATGAATCTGTATCCTTTGGAAGCAAAGAATTCCTGCATGCCTTCGATATCGACGACATCGTTTCGGCCTGCATCGTAATTGGATTTAATAAAGACGCCATGGCCTCTTGCCGCCAAAGGTATTACCAGATCGGTACTTTCGCTGATCGTACCGCCAATGATCTTCTCGAGTTCATCAATTGTGATTTCGATGTTGCTTATCATTTTTCTGTTTCTTTCATTTCAATTATATTTTAATCGTTATATGGACTGTTGATTCTTGATCCTTATCTATGACACTTTAAAAAGAAACGATATGAAAGTAGCATCGATATCTCTTCGTTAGCGATCAGAGTTTTGTTTAGGGATCATTGAGGTTTTTTCTTGTAGCCACAGTCGCAGTACGGACCCCCTGAAGCTAAAGTGTATTCCCGGACAAAATCAGAAACACCTCCGGCTTCACTCATCACATAATCAAGATGGCACATGGCGACAGTGTATTCCTGCAATCCCAGTTTTTTCATCAGTGTACAGATGCCACATTTATAAAAGCGTGCTTCATAACCGGAATCATCTTCATAAGGAAGGAAATCCATATTCCACGAATACGGGTTGCGATCAGCTGCATTGAATGATGCGGTTTTTTTCATACCTTCGATATCTTTAGCGGAAAACTTTCTTTTTCCCATTTCCTTGCAGAACCATCTCATCGGTCTTATCATCATCGCTTTTTCATAGTACTTACTCATAAGTTCAACAGATGGTCTTTCCTTAAGATTCAATATGAATGAACAAAGCATTGCACAGCTGATGATATTCACTTTGAACCTGTCACCTTTTTCAAATTCAGGTATCTCTTTTATGATCCTTCGATAATCTTTCTTCGCTCTGGCAGTTATCATTGCGGCTTCAACCTTATTAAGGCCCATTGTTCCTGTCAGCTCATCTTCAAAGGAATTTTCAAATAAAGCCCACATTCCCCAAGGCATCAAGTTATACTTCATACTATTTCCCTTTAAATTCTATTTTTACGATCTTCATTCTGACCAATTTGTCACAGAACAGCAGCATTATTTTATGAAACAAGGAAACATCATGATAGATGTCACGATAACCTCGCATATAGCTTTTCTCGCTAACTTTTGAAAAACTGTTGCTCCAGCTTTCGACTTCGCTTTTGTCTTTCAAAGAAAAATAAGCTGATACATCATCGATCCCCGCTTCCTTCAGCCAGGTCTTGCGCATCATCCTGGCGCCTAATTCATTGCAGGAATCAAAGACCAGCGCTCCACCTGGGAAACGTTCTGCCAGAGCATCAGCCAGTGCGATAACATCTTCTTTCTTCAGATAATACAGAACACCCGCCGCAAAGAAAATGGCACCTTTGTTTCCATCGATCTGATCCATCCAGCGATAATCATTGAGATTACTGGCTATATTCGTCTCGCGTTCCCTTTTACCAAACAGTTCATTTCTGATCTTTATCACATCCGCAAGATCGATATTGTATCCTTGACATAGACCGTTGTCAGCTTTGGAAAATGAGTCGTCCAGTCCACAGCCCAGGTTGACAACTGCAGCTTCCGGATGAACTTTCAGGTATTCTTTGATCTCCCATAACAGATCGTAGTGGCGCTGTGCCACTTCTAAAGCACCGAAAAGTCCGGCTGGTGATTCCATCATCTTTTTCTTTGATGCGAAATCATAGTCCAGCAATCCACAGATCCTTTCCGCTTCCTTGTCTGTAAACAGTTCAGGATAATGATCAGCACAGACTTTCCTGCCATACAAAGGAATGATCAGTGTCTCCTGTACCGTATTCTTTTCAATATGATACTTCTTCATAAAGCCTATCCTCTTTCTATAAATCTGAATTCACAATACATGAGCTACATTATCTATCTCTTAAATAAAATGCAAACAAACGCCATAGCCATGGCTAAAAACGGAAACAGAATCAGCCTGGCGATCTGTTCTTTGCGATTGAAACCAAAGCTGTCATAGCCTTTACAGCCTTCCGTTTCCGGATAGTAATGCTGAAAGAAATGAGATCTCGTTAAAAGATACCAATCCAAACAGATAATATCAAAAGCCTTCCATATATAAAGAATGATTGTGAACCTGGCTGTGAGCTGCCAAAAACCGAATCCCCGCTTTATACCGTCGTATCCTCCATATAAAAAAACAAAGATCATCGCCAGCAGAGAAATTGCTGCCAGTTCCCAGCCCATGATGTGAGCACCGGGGAATCGTTCAGGATGTTCTAAAGCGGCTTCCTGAATATCTTCAGGTGCCGTAGTAAAAAACCGTTTGTCCTGTATCAGGGCAACAGCCGCATACAGAAGCAGACACACAGATAGAATAAAGATGATCGCCAGCAGGATCGTGAGTTTCATTGTCTATGCCTTTCTATATCTTCCTTAGCAGAAAACTTTTTGGCTATATTTATTCATAAATAGATCGTTTACCAGCCAAAGAACCCATTCTTCTGATACGGTTCCGTTTGAATCTTTAAGCATTCATAACCAGTCTCTTTAATGGCGTTCATCAGTTTTTCCTGATCGAAATCTCCATCATAAAGAAAGTCACTCTCCCCTTTCTTAAAGGAAGATCTGACTCTTTCAGCCTTTGGAAGTACTTTTCTTATAGTTTCATTGATGTGTGCTTCACACATTCCGCAAGCCATACCTTCGATCTTTAAAATAACTTTATTCATATATGCCTCCGGTCATTCCTGATCCATTCAGTTAGTTTTAACTAACCACATCTATTATATATCAGAATCACTTAAGCAAATAAAAAGAATCTGATTTAAACAGATCCTCGTATGTGCTAAAGCTGTTGTCTTCTCTTTAAAGCTGGCCTTCCTGTTTAAGCCATTCCACAATGGCATCCATGCAGAATGAACAGTCTTCACTGCAGTTTTCCTTCTTGGCCGGACAGCGATCGCAATCGAAATACCAGCTCAAAAACGCGGCCATATCTTCAACTGACTGACTTTTGATCTGATCATATCGGCTTTTCTTTTCAAACATTTTCTTATCCTCCTGATATCCCTGCTCAGATCTTTCTTCCTGCGATCTGATACATCTTATCATTTGAAATTACTGTGGTCACCTGCAGATATCGTGAGAATATTTCCGCAAGTTTATCCGGTTCCATCAATTCGCATTTTACATCATCAGCGATATTAATATGGTGAGCGTTGATCTTTTCTCTGGACATTCCATGCGCAACCGTCAATATTCCATTTTGGTTGAGCAGGCATGACAGGTGCGCTATAAGTTTTTCAGCATCGATGAAATGCGGAAATGAATTATAGACGATGATCGCATCGTATCCTTTATCACCATCAAACTCTTCGATGTCTTCACAGAGTATCTGAACGTTTTTATCATCAGCATACTTTCTGGAAGCTATCTCGCACATTTTTTCTGAAAAATCAACAGCTGTCACCGATCTTACTTTTCTCTTCAGGTAATAGTCGATCATGACACCAGTGCCACAGGCTACATCAAGGATGTCTTTCCCTGAAGATACTTCCGCATTGTCGAGGATCGTATTCATGATCTTATCATCTTTGACCATGCCGTCATCCCATCTTGAAGCCAAGCTGTTGAAGAATTCCTTTATCTTACTCTTATCCATATACTTTTTAAGCGATCCTGCTATATAATCCTCAGACATATTGTCTAAAAGAACGACCCTATTCGCGGTCAGGATACAGGCATTGATCGCCTGTTCATCTTTCCTTATCGATTTAAGACAATATCATCTTTCGGATATGCACTTATTATCTCACAAGCAGATTGATTATTCCGCATCCTATCATGATAAAAACAGGATTAACTTTACACTTTCTTAAGATCAGAAATGAGATGAGCATCAAAACGATCCCGACATGATTTATATCACTGTTGATAAAGAGGTTTTTATGGATGATATTTATCAAAGTAGAAAAAATCAAAGCGATCGCCATGCATTTTAAAGTGCGCAGTGCACTCTCCATATACGAGAGTTTCTGATACTTTCGATAGATAAGGAACATGATAAGCGAGATAATGCACGAAGGAAGGATACAACCGATCGTTGCAGCTATCGCTCCTGCCATACCATCGACTTTCATTCCGACAAAAGTTGCAGAATTGATAAGGATCGGTCCCGGTGTCAGCTCATCCAGTGCCAGCAGGTCGGCAAACTCTTGATATGACATCCATCTTTGAACTTCAACGATCTCCTTTTCGATCAGAGGTATAGCTGCATATGCCCCGCCGAAAGCAAGGATGCCT